>JBFIHP010000041.1:0-10767 GCA_041601735.1 Planctomycetota bacterium
GATCCTGAGAGTCGCGCCGGCGAGGCCGGCGACTGCGGGCAGGGTGAACATCAGGCCGCGGTAGGCGGCGCCGCTGTAGCTCTGACCGTCGTTGCCGAAGGTGAAGTCGAAGTGCTCCGGGTTGGCGAAGTGGACCTTCTGGATGAAGGTCGCGAGCATGCCCCAGTAGACCCAGACCGCGAAGCCGCAGAGCAGGTTCGGGATCGAGACCCAGAGGTTCCGGTTGGCGATCGCCTTGCCGGTGCTTTGCCAGAAGCTCTCGTCCTCGACGTCCCAGCGATCGATGCGGCGGCTCATCTCGAGTGCTCCAGTTCGAGTTTGCTGCCGGCGGGCTCGTCGGCGAGGTCGTCATGGTGAGCGTCGCCGAAGGACGACTTCGGCTCGCGCAGGAAGAGGGAGAGGATCAGGCAGAGGACCGCGGCGCCCGCGATCACGCGGAAGAAGGTCGAGGGCTCGGAGACGAGGCTGAACACCGTGAGGAAGACGACGGCCCCGACGTTGCCGTAGGCGCCGACCATGCCGGCGACCTGGCCGGTCACGCGCTTCTTCACCAGGGGAACGATGGCGTAGACCGCACCCTCGCCGGCCTGGACGAAGAAGGAGCAGAACATGCAGCAGGCCACGGCGACCGGGACGGGCCAGGCGGAGTCGAGCAGGCTCATGAGCAGGTAGCCGATGGTCAGGCCGAGCAGGAGTCCGGTGAGGGTTCTGCGGCGTGACCCGATCAGGTCGGAAAGGAAGCCGCCCGTCGGCCGCGCGACGAGATTCATGAAGGCGAAGGACGCGGCCACCAGGCCGGCGGCGCGCGCGTCCATGTCCCAGGTCTGCTGGAAGAAGCGCGGCAGCATCGAGACGACGGCCAGCTCGGAGCCGAAGGTCACGAAGTAGGCAAAGTCGAGGATCGCGACGTCGCGGAAGTGGTAGCGGTCGCGCTCGGGGTAGCCCTCACGCAGATGCGGTGCGTTCACCGTCCAGGCCTTCCAGCCCTGGAAGCACAGGATCGCCAGGAGCAGGCCGTAGCAGATGTGGGCGCCCTGGGTCGGCAGATAGGCGCCGTGATGGAGCTTCCAGACCAGGAGGCCCAGCGCCAGGACCATCGGCACCTGCATGACGATGAGCAGGTAGAGCGAACCCCAGGAGGTGACCTCCATCGCGCCGCCCCGTCTCGGCCGCTGGTAGGTCTTGCCCTCCGGGGTGTCGGTGACCGCAGCGTGGTAGATGAAGCCGTAGATGAAGCAGTTCAGGCCGGTGAGGGCGATGGCGTAGCGCCAGCCGTTCTCGCCGCCGAAGAGATTGAGGGCGACGACCGGGAGCAACATGGCCGAGGCGGCCGAACCGAAGTTGCCGAAGCCGCCGTAGATCCCCTCGGCCTCGCCGACGTCCTTCGGCGGGAACCACTCGGCCACCATCCTGATGCCGATCACGAAGCCGGCGCCGATCACGCCCAGCAGCAGGCGGGAGATCACCGCCTGGGTCATCGAGTCGGCGGTCGCGAAGATGAAGCAGGGCACGCTCATCACGATCAGGAGCCCCGAGTAGGTCTTCCGCGGACCGAAGCGGTCGAGGAGCATGCCGATGATGATCCGCGCCGGGATCGTGAGGGCGACGTTGCAGATCAGGAGGACCTTGATGTTCTGGTCGGTCAACCAGTCCAGGTTCGCCTTCATGGTGGTCGCCAGCGGCGCCATGTTGAACCAGGCCATGAAGGTCAGGAGGAAGGCGAACCAGGTCATGTGCAGGACACGGTAGGGACCCTGGAAACTCAGGAATCGCAGGGGATCGAATCGCTTCGTCGTGCGCTGTCGGGCCATGGCGACCGTGTCCTTTCTTCAGGTCTTGACTGCAGTCAACGCGATTTCGGAGCGCGAGGGTTGCCGTACCAGCGCACGACCTGCGGGCGTCGCCACAGGTATGGGTTGGGCACGACGAGGATGTGAACGAGCCTGGTGAACGGGAAGAAGCCGACGATCAGGAAGGCGCAGACGAGGTGGATCTTCGCCACCACCGGAAGAGGCGCCACGAAGGCGAGCTCGGGCGAAAGGACGAAGAGCGATTTCAGGTAGGGCACCGCGTTCGATGCGTACCAGCTCGAGCCCCAGCGGACGAAGATCGCCGTGTAGATCCCCGACACGAACTGGACGAGCAGGAGCCCGTAGAGGAACCAGTCGGCGAAGGAGGTGACCACGCGCACCTTCGGGCTGGTGAAGCGTCGCACGATGATGTTGACGAAGCCCACCAGCGTGAGCAGCCCGCCGACGAGCGCCGTCACCTCGAGGATCCACAGGCGCAGCGGCTCGGCGTTCCAGGCGATCACGCTGCCGGGAACGAGGAAACCGACGATGTGGCCGACGACGACGATCAAGAGCCCGTAATGGAAAGGCACGAGACCCCAGAAGTGGTGGCGGTTCTCGAGGAACTGCGACGACAGACTGGAGTATGTGAAGGACTGCTTGCGGTAACGCTGGATGGTCACCAGCAGGAACAGCACCAGGGAGATATAGGGCAGCACGACGAAGAGGACGGCATCGAGGCCCGCGGGGAGGATCTTGTCAAGCATCTTGCAGCACCTCGTCATGGGCCGCTCGCGTCGTCTCGACCAGCGTGGCGACCGTCGTCAGAAGAGCCAGGTAGGGATTGCCGTCGTCGTCGAAGGCATCGCGCATCTTCCGGACCGCGGGCTCGATGAAGCCGACCGCGAGATCGCGCGCCCGCTTGTCGTCCAGGTGCACGAAGAGCCTCAGGGTCTGGGTGAGATGATCGGGAAGCTCGACGCTCTCGGCGACGCCCCGCTCGCGCATGAGCCCGCGGAGCTTCACCAGCATGCCGCCGCGATCATAGGTCTCGCCGAAGATGTGCCAGCCGACCTCGAGGCTGCAGACCGGGTTGATGTCGAAGGTCCGGGTGAAGAGTTCCTCCCGCCGATCCGCCGACAGCGCGCCGAAGGCGGTCGCGAAGGCCTCGAACCCGGTCGCCGCGGCGGCGTCGCCGGTCGCGGCCAGGAGGCTGCGCATGTCGATGACGTCACCGCCGGGGTTGGCCGTGCCGCCGGGGTACTCGAGGAGCCTCGCGAGCGTCTCGAAGAGTTCGATCCGGGTGGCGTCCATCACAGACCTCTTCTCGGGCCGGCGCGGAAGCCGAAGCCGGCCTCCTGCTTGTGCTCCTGGGTATCGTTCATCATCTCGAGGGCCTCCTCGCGATGCATCGGCGGGATCACGAAGCGGTCTTCGAAGGTGCAGAGCGCGGTGAGCTCGTAGATGGCCTGCGCCTCCTCGGGCGAGGAGCCGGCCGTCTTCAGGAGATCGGCGGCGGTCTCCATGCTGACGTCGCCGACCGTGACCGCGCGGCGGTATTGCCGGACGGCGATCTGCTTGCGCAGGGCCGCGCGCAGGTGCGAGGGGTTGCCGGCGCCGAAGATCCTGGCGAGGTACTCCATCGGTACGCGCGCGTCGTCGAGGGCGTGGAAGAGGTCCTCGCCCATGTTCTCGATGACGTCGTCCTGACGCTGCGACATGACCGGCAGCATCGGGGGCACGTAGAAGAGCATCGGCAGGGTGCGGTATTCGATGTGCGGCGGCAGGGCGATGCCCCACTCCTTCACGAACTTGTAGACCGGCGACTTCTGCGCCGACTCGATCACCGAGTCGTGGACGCCGCTCTTGCGGGCGGCGGCGATGACGGCGGGGTCGTTCGGGTCGAGGATCATGTCGCGGTGCGCGGCGACGAGCTCCTCGTCCTTCAGGCGGGCGACCTCGTCGATCCGGTCGGCGTCGTAGAGCAGGACGCCCAGGTAGCGGATGCGGCCCACGCAGGAATGGAAGCAGGCCGGCGCCTGGCCGGTCTCGAGGCGCGGGAAGCAGAGGATGCACTTCTCGGACTTGCCGGTGTGCCAGTTGTAGTAGGTCTTCTTGTAGGGGCAGGCCGCGACGCAGGCGCGCCAGGCCCGGCAACGGTTCTGATCGACCAGGACGATGCCGTCCTCGCCCCGCTTGTAGAGCGCGCCCGAGGGGCAGGCCGCGACGCAGGACGGGTTGAGGCAGTGATTGCAGATGCGTGGGAAGTAGAAGAAGACGAGCCGCTCGATCGCGAACATCTGGGCGCGCTGTTCGGCCGTCAGCACCTCGAGATTGGGATCGTTCCTGGCGTAGACCGGCGAGCCGCTGAGGTCGTCGTCCCAGTTGGGTCCGGCCTCGATGTCCATGTGCTCGCCGGTGATGGCCGAGATCGGACGGGCGGTGGGCTGGTCGTCGCCCTCCGGCGCGTTGAAGAGGTCCTGATACTTGTAGGTCCAGGGCTCGTAGTAGTCGTCGAGGCTCGGCTGGGCCGGGTTGTGGAACATGTTGAAGATGGTCTTCGACCGGCTGGTCGAACGGAGCTTCAACTGATCCTTGTCGATGGTCCAACCGCCCTTGTAGGCGTCCTGGTCCTCCCAGCGCGTCGGGAAACCGGTGCCCGGCTTCGTCTCGACGTTGTTCCACCACATGTACTCGGTGCCCTTGCGGTCGGTCCAGATGTTCTTGCAGGCGATGCTGCAGGTGTGGCAACCGATGCACTTGTCGAGGTGGAAGACCATCGAAATCTGCGATCTGACGTCCATGTCGAGCTCCTCGGTTACCAGGTGAGACTGGGCAGCTTGCGAACGAAGATGTGGGTGTCGCGATTGCAGCCGGTCGGACCCCAGTAGTTGAAGTGGTAGGTGAACTGGCCGTAGCCGCCGATCATCAGGTTCGGCTTCAGGCGGGTGCGCGTCAGGCTGTTGTGACCGCCGGCGCGCTTGTTGCCGCGCAGCGGCGACTTGGGCACGCCGAGCGTGCGCTCGGGCGAGTGGTAGATGATGCAGATGCCGGGCGGGATGCGCGCGCTCACGCAGGCCCGGGTGACCACGACGCCGTGGTCGTTGTGGACCTCGACCCAGTCGTTGTCCTCGATGCCGAGGCGCTCGGCGTCGGGCTCGCTGACCCAGAAGGGTTCGCAACCGCGAGACAGTGTGGTCATGCGCTGGTTGTCGCCGTAGGTGGAGTGGATGTGCCACTTACCGTGGGGCGTCAGGTAGTTGAGCATGATCCCGCCGCCCGAGTTCTCGCTGACCACGAGGTCGGCGTACTGCTCGGGGGTCGGCCGCGGCTTGTAGGTCGGCAGGTGCTCGCCGAAGTCGATGTAGGTGGGATGATCGAGATAGAGGTGCTGCCGCCCGGTCAGCGTGCGGAAGGGCACGAGCCGCTCGATGTTGTAGGTGAAGGGGGCGTAGGCGCGCCCGCCCTCGACCAGGCCCGACCACATCGGGCTGTTCAGGAGCCGGCGAGGCTGCGCCTGCAGGTCCTCGTAGGAGATCCGCGTCTCGCGATTGCCCTCGGCCAGATCGGCGAGGACCAGGCCGGTCCGCTCCTCCATGTTCTTGTAGGACCGGTAGGCCAGCTCGCCGTTGGTGACCGAGGCGAAGCGCAGGACGATGTTCGCCGCGTGTTCGGCCTCCTTCAGGCTCGGGTAGGTCTTGCCGCCCCAGGTCACCGTCGGGAGGTTCTCGATCGCCTCGTCGTAGAGGTCGTCCACCTTGTAGTGGGTCCCGTGCGCCCCGATGCCGTTGGCCCGCACGTTGGGGCCGTAGGAGACGAACTTGTCGTGGATGAGGCGGTAGTCCCGGGTGATGACGGCGACGTTCGGCATCGTCTTGCCCGGGATCGCGAGGCCGGGGTCGTGCTTCCAGTCTACCGGCGTGCGCTGGGCCAGCTCGGCGGGCGTGTCGTGCGCGAGCGGGGTGAAGACGACGTCGGTCACCGGATTCGGGAACTGGGTCTCGGCGAGCTCCGAGATGCGCTTCGCCAGCGACTTGAAGATGTCCCAGTCGCTCTTCGACTCCCAGCAGGGCGGGACCGCCTGCGACAGCGGATGGATGAAGCTGTGCATGTCGGTCGAGTTCAGGTCGGCCTTCTCGTACCAGGTGGCCGCCGGCAGCACGATGTCGGAGTAGAGCGCCGACGTGTCCATCCGGAAGTTGAGATCGACGACGAGATCCATCTTCCCTTCGGGCGCGACGTCGCGCCACTGGACCTCGTGGAGGCTGTCCTGCGCCAGGTCGCGCGCGATCGCGTTGGTGTGGGTGCCGAGGTAGTGCTTCAGGAAGTACTCGTGCCCCTTCGCCGAGCTCATCAGCGCGTTGCCGCGCCAGATGAAGAAGACGCGAGGCCAGTTCTCCGGCGCGTCCGGGTCCTCGACGGCGAAGGTCTTCTCGCGCTTGCGGACCTTGTCCACGACCCAGTCGCGGATGCCGGCGTCATCGGAGGCGCCGTCGGCGCGCGCCTGGTCCGCGAGGTCGAGCGGGTTGTCGTGAAGCTGGGGATAGAAGGGCAGGAAGCCGCTGCGAACCGCGCGGACCTGCGAGTCCATCGTGTGTTCGATCGGGCCGCCCTTGCCGGCGAGGTCCGCCGAGAGGACGTTGAAGTCGCGGTAGCTGCGCTCGTAGCGCCACTGATCGGTGTGGACGTAGTGCCAGCTCGGCGCGTTCTGCAGCCGGGAAGGACCGTGCCAGTCCTTGGCGAGCGCGATCGAGGCCCAGGACTCGCCGGGGGCGAGCTTCTCCTGGCCGACGTAGTGCGCCAGACCGCCGCCGTTCTTGCCGACGCAGCCGCAGAAGATCAGCGCATGGATGCCCGCCCGGTACATCAGGTTGGCGTGGTACCAGTGGTTGATGCCGGCGCCGATGATGATCGTGCAGCGACCGCCCGACTTGTCGGCCGTCGTCCCCCACTCCCGGGCGAAGCGGATCAGGGTCTTGCGGCCGATGCCCGTGTAGAGCTCGGACCAGGCCGGCGTGTAGGGCCCGACATCGTCGTAGCTCTCGGGGTAGGCGCCCGGCAGGCCCCGGGCCACGCCGTACTGAGCCATGAGGAGGTCGTAGACGGTGGTGACGCGCCGCGGGCCGTCGCCGGTCTCGACGGTGCGGTAGGGGACGTGGCGATCGAACTCCTCGAACTTGCCGAAGTCCTGGAAGCGCAGGCCGACGGTGCCCTCCTTCTCGTCGAGGAAGCTCAGCTCGGGGTCCAGCTCGCCGCCGTCGCGGGCATCCTCGAGGCGGAGGTTCCACTGGCCCTTGGTCTCGGCCCAGCGATGGCCGACCTGGCCGAGGGGGATGCGCGGACGGTTCTCGTTGCGATCCCAGATGAAGAATTTGAAGTCGGCGTGCTCTTCGGCCGCGAGCTCGTCGAACTGGGCCGCGCGCAGCATGCGCCCCGGCCGCGCGACGCCGTCCTCGCCCTCGTCGATCTCGATCAGGAAGGGCGAGTCGGAATAGCGCTTGACGTAGTCGAGGAAGCCCTCGTTACGATCGCGGTGATGGAACTCGGTGAGCAGGACGTGATTGACCGCCATCCACCAGGCGCCGTCCTGGCCGGCGTTGATCGCGATCCAGTCGTCGGCGTACTTGGCGACCTGGTTGAAGTCGGGCGCGAAGACCCAGAGCTTCGAACCGTTGTGGCGCGCCTCGGCGGCGAAGTGCACGTCCGGCGTCCTGGTCATGTTCAGGTTCGCGCCGGCGACCGCGATCATCTTGGCGTTGAACCAATCGGCCGACTCGTTGACGTCGGTCTGCTCGCCCCAGGTCTCGGGCGAGGCGTTCGGCAGGTCGCAGTACCAGTCGTAGAAGGAGAGCGAGATGCCGCCGAGGAGCTGCATGAGCCGGCTGCCGGCCGCGTAGCTGAGCATGCTCATCGCCGGGATCGGCGAGAAACCGGCGATCCGATCGGGGCCCTCGTTGCGCGCGGTGTGGAGCGTCGCCGCCGCGATGATGTCGAGGACGAGGTCCCAGTCCGCGCGCCGGAAGCCGCCCTTGCCGCGGGCCTGCTGCCAGCGCCGCCGGGCGTCGCGGTCCTTCACCAGCGAGCCCCAGGCCTCGACCGGATCGTCGTGCCGCGAGCGCGCCTGTCGCCACAGATCGAGCAGGGCGCCGCGGATGTAGGGGTACTTCACCCGGAGCGGGCTGTAGAGGTACCAGGAGTAGGAGATGCCGCGCTGACAGCCGCGGGGCTCGTAGGGCGGCAGGCTCTTCTCGAGCTTCGGATAGTCGAGGCCCTGCATCTCCCAGGTGACGATGCCCTCCTTGACGTGGATGTCCCAGGTGCAGCCGCCGGTGCAGTTGACGCCGTGGGTCGAGCGGACGACCCGGTCGTACTGATGCCGGTTGCGATAGAACTCCTCCCAGGCGCGATCGGCCGGTTCGAAGCCGTCCTGGATCCAGGTGTTGTCCCTTCCGTCGGGACCGGAGCCGCGCTTGATCATCGGTGACCTTTCACGAGAGAGCGGCGGACGCCGGTGAAACGGCGGCGCCAGAAAGCGTCGAGAAGCAGGAGGCTGACCAGGGTGCCCGCGATACCGAGGACGATGAAATCGATCCCGGCGCGAGCCGGCACCGCGCGGCCGAGGGCGGCGCGGTCCTCGAGGAAGGCGAGCAGGGGCAGGATCTCCTCGTCCTCGAGCAGGGGGTGATCCTTGAAGACGGGCGCCATGGTCGGCGTGGCGGGTGCGAGCAGCCAGGCGCCGAGGGCCTTGCGGCCCTGCATGCGGGCATAGGCGTCGCTGAGATCGGGTCCGAGCAGACCGCCGCCGAGTCCTCCGAGGCCCTCCACCGCGTGGCAGGCGGTGCAGGCCGGAGCGCCGTTGGCAAGCGGCCGCCGGCCGACGAAGAGGTCACGGCCGATGCGGACGTCCTCGGCGGTCAGGGGTCGATCGTTCAGGGCCACCCCGGCGAAGGCCGAGCGCTCGAGCAGGGACTCCGCCGCGATCAGGTCGAGCATCGCGACGGCGCGGGCGCGATCCATCCCGGCCGCCTTCGGCATGACCGAGCCGCGCGCCTCTTCCAGGAGCTTCTTGGCGTAAGCGTCTCCCGAATCGAGGACGGCCTGCGGGTCGAGGATGAAGCGGGTGAGCCAGCCGCGGTCCTTGCGCTTCTCGACGTCCTTCAGGTCGGGGCCGGTGAGCCGGCCGCCGCCGATGGTGTGACAGGTGGCGCAGTTGGCCTTGAAGTACTCGGCGGCCTCCTGCGCGCGGACTCGAGGACCGAAGGTCAGGATCAGGGCCAGGATTGCGACGGAGGAGACGGATCGGACCATGGTGCTCGGGCTCCTTCTTGGTGGGCGGAGCCTCGCAGCGCCTGTGCCGGGCCCCGGGCGAATACCCGGCGGAACCACAAGCATAAATGGCACAACAATTTACGGTCGCGTGTGGGGGTCGAACGAGAGCCCGGAACGAGTTCGGAGTGCCTCGGCGCGACGGCAGCGTCGCGGCGCCGGTGTCCACAAATCACCGCCGGCAAAGCACTTCCGCCTGCATACGGCGGTAGGCGGCCGATTTCCTACTTCTCGAAGCACTCCCGATCGATCGCGAGGGCCCGCATGATCCGCTGCAGCGCGGCCCGGGTCATGCCGGCGAAGACGGCGGCCTGCGAGATGTTGCCGCCGGTCGCGGCGAGCGCGCTCTCGACGAAGCGGCGCTGGAAGCGCTCGATCGCCGCCCTCTTGGCGTCCTCGTAGCTCGCCGGCGTCCCCTCGTCGGGACCCAGATCGAGGTGATGGGCCTCGATCGCGTTGCCGCGGGAGGCGATGAGCGCGCGGCTCATGACGCCCTGGAGTTCGCGGACGTTGCCGGGCCAGGAGTGCCGGCCGAGAAGCTCGAGGGCCGTCGGCGTCAGGCGAGGCGGGACGGCGCCCGGGCCGCGGCAATCCGGGGTGAGGGCGGCGCAGAAGTGCTCGGCGAGCGCGACGATGTCGAGGGGACGGCGGCGGAGCGGCGGAATCACCAGTCCGAGGACCTTCAGGCGATAGAGCAGGTCGTCGCGGAAGCTGCCGGCTCCGACCATCGCGGCGAGGTCGCGGTTGGTCGCGGCGATGAGGCGAAAATCGACGGGGCGCTCCTCCCGGGTGCCGAGGGGGCGGACGACCTTCTCCTGGAGGACGCGCAGGAGCTTGCCCTGAAAGGTCGGGCTCATCGAGGCGACCTCGTCCAGGAAGACGGTCCCGCCGGCGGCGGCGACGAAGAGGCCCTCGTTGTCCGTGGTCGCCCCGGTGAAGGCTCCGGCGCGATGCCCGAAGAGCTCCGACTCCAGCAGGGTGTCGGGCAGCGCCGCGCAGTTGACCGCCAGGAAGGGCATGGCGCTCCGCGCCGAGCGCGTGTGGATCTGCCGGGCGACCAGCTCCTTGCCCGTGCCGGTCTCGCCCTCGATGAGGACCGGCAGGCGGGTCACCGCGACCTGCTCGAGCCGCTCGACGAGCTCGAGCATCTCCGGATCGCGCGCGATGAACTCGGAGTCGTTGCGGGTGTCGCTTCGCTGCGCGAGAAGACGGCGCCCGATGCCCGTCACGATCCGCATCATCTCCTTGTTGTCGAAGGGCTTGGCCATGAAGTGGGCGGCGCCCGCGCTCATGCAGCGCACCGCCAGTTCGATGGTCCCGAAGCCGGTGATGAAGAGGAAGGCGGGCGGGCGCTCGTCCTCGCGCAGGGCCTCGATCACCTCGACTCCCGAGAGGCCCGGCATGCGGATATCGCTGATGACGAGGTCGGGTCGGCGCGCGCGGATCGCGGCGAGCGCCCGGTTTCCGTCGGCCGCCTCGACGATCTCGGCGCCGGTCGCGGCGAGGAGGCGGCGAATGCCCAGACGCACGTCGGGTTCGTCGTCGCTGACGAGGATCGTCAGGCCCTCCAGGGCCGCGGGGTCGGATCGATCGCCGGCAGATTCGTTCACCACCTGGTCTCCACTTCGAGGGGCGTATCGACCGCCAGGCC
>JBFIHP010000042.1:0-10540 GCA_041601735.1 Planctomycetota bacterium
CGTGATCATCGAGGAGGGTCGCGGAGAGATCGGGCAGTGCCAGCGCTGCGAGGGAGGCGCCGAGCCGGGCCAGGAAGACCGGCACATCCTCGCGCGGTCGGCCGCGGCGGATCGCATCGACCTCGGGGATGGTCGCCGCGCGATGGTCGGGGGCGCCCGGCGCGAGCGCGAACTCGCCGCGCGCGGCCGCCGCGCGGCGCGGTGCCGCCAGGGCGGCGGCGACGGCCGAGAGTTCGAACGCCCCGGCGAGTCGATCGTCGTCTGCGTGCTCGGTCATGACCCGGTTCTCCGGCTCGACATTAGCCCCGGGGACGGGTTCAGACCAGCGCGCCGGACCGGGTCGAGCAGACCCGGTCGCGACCGCTGCGCTTGGCGGTGTAAACCGCCTCGTCGGCGGCGCGCAGGAGTGCCTCGTAGCTTTCCACGGGCGGCTTGGTTGCCGCAACGCCGAGGCTGATCGTGATGGCGCCCTCGAAACCGCCGAAGGAGATCTGGTTCTCGCTCACCATGCGGCGGAGGCGCTCGGCGCAGAGCTCGGCGTCCTCGAGGCTGGCGCGATGGCAGATGACGAGGAACTCCTCGCCGCCCAGTCGGCTGACGAACTCGTCCTTGCGCACGCCCTTGTCGAGAACGGCGGCAGTGCGCCGCAGGACCTCGTCGCCGACGTCGTGACCGAATCGGTCGTTGACGCTCTTGAAGTGGTCGATGTCGATCATGATCGCCGCAACCTCGTCGCCGTGCCGACTGGCCTCGGCCCAGTAGACCTGCAGCTTGTCGAGGGCGAATCGGCGGTTGGGCAGTCCGGTCAGGTGGTCGGTCAGCGAGGCCTGCTCGAGCCGGCGATTGAGAACGGCCAGCTCGCTCATCTGCAGGCGTACGCGGCGACGATCCGCGACGAGTTGCTGCTGCATGCGCACGACGCGCTCGCCGGCGCAGACCCGAGCCTTCAGAATTCGCGGGTTGAAGGGCTTCAGGACGTAGTCGTCGATCCCGGCCTCGAAGGACTCGATCACCAGGTTCTCGTCGTCCACCCCGGTCAGCATCAGGAAGTACAGCTGACGGCCCTCCTCGCAGCGTCGGAGCGAACGCACGAATTCGAGCCCGCCCAGCTTGGGCATGCGGAAATCCGAGACGACGATGTCGGGCAGGTGTTCGAGCGCGAGCGACAGGGCCTCCTCACCGTCGTGGGCCTCGATGACCTCGTGACCGAACGACTGCAGGCTCCGGACGAGGAGTCTCAACGAGACCCGCTCGTCGTCGGCGGCCAGGATTCGCAGGGGTCGAACCGGTCGTTCGCCCTGCAGCCCCAGGTCGTCGGGGTCCTCGCTCAGGCTCGTCGGCGCGGCGAACGAGGCGAATGTGGGGAGTTCCGCGGTCGGCAACTCGAGGAGGCTTCCCCAGTCGCGCCACTCGCCGGCAACGCCGTCGCAGAGGGCGTTGAACTCCACGCGATCCATCGCGGCCTCGCCGCGCGCCTCCTCGAGGATCCCGAGTTCCGTGTCATCGACGTCGATGCCCTGGATGCAGATGCGACCGATCGCCGCCGCGATCGAGACGATCCGGCCCAGCTCGACGGTCACTCTCTCGAGGCCGTCCTCGCTGCGGCGCCGGGTGGTGGAGGCGATGACCATGTGCTCGGGGATGCCCCAGTCCCGCAACAGCGCGGCCGTGAGCTCGCGGCTGTCGATCTCGAAGGTCTCCTTCTCGAGCGCAAGGAGCCCGTCTGAACTGCGGGCCTCGGGCCGCGTGAGGATCCTGGCATATCGATCCGGGTGAACGCAGGCCAGAGCCAGACGGCCGATGCCCGAGAGCAGGCCGCAGGCGTAGGCGTCGGCGGGATCGGGGAATTCCGACTGCTCCGCCACGAGACGGGCGGCGATCGCCCGCGCGAGGGACTCGGACCAGAAGCGGGTGAAATCGAAGTTCTCGCAGGCGCCCTCGCGGTACTTCGCGATCAACGAGAAGCCGAGGGCGACGCCGCGAAGGGCCTTCACGCCGAGGCGCTGGATGCCCTCGTCGATGGAGGTGATGGGACGGACGCCGGCCAGGGAACCGATGTTGCAGAGCTTGAGGACGCGACCGGCGAGCGCGGGATCGGAGCGGATCACCCGGGCGACGTCGCCGATCTCGTGATCCTCGCCTTCGGTCATCTTGATGATCGCCATGCCGACGCCCGGCGGCGAAGGGAGTCGTCCGGTCAGCTGTAGTTCGTCGAATGCGCGCATGTTCCTGCCTCTTTGGCCACCCGATTCAGCCCGTCAGACTCTCGAGCGCCGACCTGACGCGCGTCCACTCCGCTTCGATCCGCGTCAGGATCGGCTCGGCGTCATCCCGGGCCCGACCCGCCGCTTCGAGTTCGCGAAAGAGCTGCGACATCAGGCGAGCTCCGAGCTGCGCACAGCTCGATTTCTGCGAATGGGCGATCGCCATGACCGCGGCATGGTCCTTGTCCCCGATCGCGGCCCTCAGGTCGGACAGGTGCCGCGGGAGATCCTCGCAGAGGATGCCGACGAGGTCCGAGATGAACTCGTCGCCACCCAGGTCGCGCAGACCGGCGATCACGACGGGGTCGAGGATCTCGACGGCATCTTCGGTCGTCTCGGACATCGCTTCTCCTCCTTGCTCGCTCAGGCCTCGAGGACCTTCGAGGTCCAGCGCATGGCGTCGAAGTAGGTGGTCTTCAGGTCTTCGGTCGCGATCTCCCGGGCCAGGTCGTCCCAGTGGCCGCGCTCGTAGCGAATGACCTGGTCGAGGACGAATCCGATGTCGCCCTCGCGGTTCAGAAGGGCCGCGCCGAGTTCCTCGCCCAGCACGATCTCCTCGAGGACCTCCGCCATCGGTTGATCGAGGAGGGCGTCGAGGATCGAGAAAAGACCGGCCGTGAAATAGGTATCGGGGTGCGCCCGGCCCAGCCTCCTGGCGAGCTGCTCGCTCATCCGCGCGCGCATCATCGCCGTGGTCAGGAGCTCGTTCGGCTTGCCCTTGAATCCGGCGACGACGACCATGTTGGCCCAGACCGCGACCATGCGCCGCCCGAGCATCATGAGGGCATGATGGATCGATTCGACCTTGATCGTCATCGCGAAGGCGGCCGAGTTGATGTACTTCATCAGGTTGTAGGACAGGCGGGCATCGCGCTGGATGACCTGCTCGAGTTCCTCGACCGTCGAATCCGGGTTGTTCAGCTTGGCGATGAGCTGAAGCACGCCGATCTGACCACCGGCGCGGGCGCGACCGGCGACGACCTGGGGTTCGCAGAGGAAGTAGCCCTGGAAGTAGTCGAAGCCGAGATCGTGGCAGAACTGATAGTCGTCCTGGGTCTCGATCTTCTCGGCCAGGAGCTTCGGCCCGCGCGAGCGGATCCTCTCGCAGTAGGACCGGACCTCCGCGCGTGACAGCTGCATGAGGTCGATCTTCACGATGTCGGCGAGATCGACGAACTCATCGACCCCCTCGCGGAAGAGGAAGTCGTCGAGCGCGATGAGGTAGCCCGCGTCCTTCAGGTCTCGGACATGAGCCAGGACCTCGGTGTCGGCATCGACGTCCTCCAGGATCTCCGCGACGATGCGCTCGGGCGGAAAGAGATGGGCCATCTGATCGGAGATGGCGGCACGCGTCAGGTTGACGAAGGCCGGCTTGCCGCCGGTGACGACGTCGAAACCCAGCTCCACGAAGGCGTTGGCCAGGACGCGGGCCGTGGCCTGGTCACCGTCGGCGAAATCGGCCTCGCCGTCGAGCTCCTGCCGACGATAGAGCAGCTCGTAGGCGAAGACCTGGAGGCGGCGGTCGAAGATCGGTTGCCGACCCACGAGGGCCGGAACCTGATCGAAGCTCGCCGTCGAGATCGCTATGTCGGTCGATTCCCGTTCCACCTGGTCCCCGCTTCATGGCCGGTCCCCATGACGATCCCCTCTCGGGGATGCCCTGAAATCTGATCGACCCGTCAAGGCCCGGAAAAGAAGCGAAAGAGGCCGGGCTTCGCCCGGCCGGGTGATTTCCCATCCGGCCGCCGACCGCGATCGCGGCCCTGGCGGGATCGGGCCGGAGACGGTAAGAACAGGGAAAGAAAGGGTTTGTGCATGCCACGATCGACGCAACGAAAGCTCCAGGCCGGGGTCACGATCAGCCGGGCTTTCGAGCTCTTCTTCGGCGGATTCGGGACCTGGATGGGGATCGCCGGCGCCTGCGCGGTCGTCGTGGTCGCCATCGGCCTGCTCTTCGAACTGGCCGGGATCCCGGTCTCCGCGGCGCTCGACACCGAATTCGATCCGGAGGCGCAGCCGGGCTTCGACCGGATGGAGCTCGTCGGCAGCGCCGTCTACAACATCCTGGCGCTGGTCTTCGCCCAGCTCGTGGCCGGCGCCTCCTGCGCCGCCGCCGCCGCGATGCGCGAGGGTCGTCCGGTGACGATGGGCGAGAGCCTCGGGATCGCGATCAAGCGCTTCTTCCCGATCCTCGGCCTGGCCCTGCTCACCGGCCTCGTGATCGGGTTCACGCTGTTCCTCTGCCTGCTGGGTCTCTTCTTCTTCACCATGTGGTACGTCGCGGTGCCGGCTCTCGTCCTCGAGAACCGGGGCGTGGTGGAGTCGATGGACCGGAGCGCGGTCCTCACGCGCGGGACGCGCTGGCAGGTCTTTCTCGTGGTCGTCGTCTTCTTCCTCGTGGGCGTGGTCATCGGCGGCGTGGTCATGGGGCTGCTCGTGTTCGCGAGCCCCGTCGTCGCCATTCCCATGACGATCCTGGTGACCATGCTCTCGAACTCCCTCGGATCGGTCGCCTCGATCGTGACCTACCTCGACCTGGTCGAGCTCAAGGAGTCGCGCCGTGACATCGCCGAGGTCTTCGACTGATCAGCGCGGCGCCTGCGCGTCTTCCTTGGACTCCCGCGCGCGCCCGAGGACGAGCAGGCGTTCCAGCTCCGCGCGCTGCGCGCGGTAGAAGGCCTCGAGGAAGCGGCGATCGTCGATCATCCGCCCCTCGTCGGACCAACCGATGCGCTTCTTGACCTTGGCCGCGACCCGGGCCGTGATGCCCTGCGTCTCGCGCTGCGGACGCCGGAGTAGGTCTTCGAGCACCTGGAGTTCGACCCGGCCGTAGATCGCGAGCTGGGCCGGAGTGAAGCTGATCGCGGCCGTCTCGGGTCCCCGGACCTGGGCGAGGTCCTTCAGGAGCTGCGGCCGGGGTGCCCGGACGACGATGGTACCGCCGACGTAATCGCCGAGCCGCAGGCGCCGGCGGTTGAAGAGCGGCAGGCCGATCATCGCCAGCACCCAGAAGAAGGACAGCGGCGCGGCCCAGGCCGGCAGCGTGCCCAGCAGCTCGTCGCGGAAGTTGTAGATCGCGAAGGGAAACCAGAACTCGAGATCGCGCATGAGGTTCCGGGCGAGGATCGCCTCGAGCGAGAGCGGCGCCCCGCGCCGGTCGATCACCCGGATGCCGGCGAGCCGTTTGCCCAGGGTCGCCCCCCAGCGGTATTCGCAGAAGGGGAAGTAGAAGTTCACGATCACGAACCAGAGGACGAGACCGAGCGCGACGCCCACCGCGTCGAAGACGCTCACGAGGCCCACGAGAAGCACGAAGATGGTGACGACGACGAGGAAGAGGTCGAGAGCGAAGGCCAGGCCGCGCTGCCCCATGGTCGCGATCCGGAAGTCGAGGATCACGCCCTCCGGAGTCGCGATCTCGACCTTGCGACCGATCGCGCTCAGAAGGTCCGTCGAATCGAGCGGTCGTCTTGCCGCGGCCTGATTCACCTCCGCACCCTCCCCGCGAAGACGAAGTAGACGAACCACAGGATCCCGGTCAGCGAGGCCACGAGATAGCGGATCAGATCGCTCTGCACCCGTTGCCGGAAGATGCCCTCGATGAGGCCCGCGATGAAGAAGAGCAAGACGGAGCCGAGCGCGACCTGCCCGGCCCTTCGACCCGCCTCGCGAAGGGCGTCCCCTCGCTTCAGCCGCCCCGGCAGCACGAGAGCGTGCCCCATGTGGAGACCGGCTCCCGCGCAGATCAGCAGCGCCAGAATCTCGGTGATGCCGTGCGGCAGGAGCCAGCCGAAGAGTTCGAAGCCGAGCTGCTTCTCGGTGTGGATCGCGACGAAGGCCCCGAGCATGCTGCCGTTGTTGAACATCAGGAAGAAGACCGGCACGCCGGCCAGACCGCCGAGGGCGAACGAGGCCAGACCGATCCTGGCGTTGTTCCAGAACAGGTAGCCGGCGAAGGCCGCGAGGCCGGACTTGCTCTGCTCGGCGCCGCCGTAGAGGACCTCCTCGAGGTCCTCCCGGCTCGACTGCGGGCCGCGCTCGCCGGCGAGGCGCGCATCGACGAATTCGCCGAAGCGGGCCGGATCACGGCGGGTCTCGACGAAACCGATCGCGGCGCCGGCGAAGAAGATGATCGTCGCCACGAGAAGAGCCCGTCGCGTCTCGCGCAGCGCGCGCGGGAAGCCGCCGAGCAGGAAGGCCCGCAAGGCCGTCAGGAAGTCGCGGCGCGGCCGGTACATCACGAGGTAGGCCCGGCCGCAGAGGGCCTCGAGATAGGACTCGAGCGCGCGGTCGAGCGAGATCGACCGCGCCACGCTGAGCGCCGAGAGCGTGGCACGATAGAGCTGCGGCAGGCGCGAGAGCTCCTGGGCCGTGAGTGCGCCGAGGCCGCCCGACTCCGCCCGCGAGACCAGACCCTCGAGATCGCGCCAGCTCGCCTCGCGCTCGCGCCGGAACTGCAGGCTCTTCAGTTCGATCTCGGCCATCAGATCAGCTCCCTGTTCTTCATGTCGAGGTAGGTCTGCACCAGCCGGGTCGACAGCTCTTCAGGCAGGACGTCGAGGACGTGGACGCCCGCGCGCCGCAGCTTCATCTGCACGACCTGCCGCTCGCGGACGAGCTCGCGGGTCACGACCGCACGGCCGACGCCGTCCAGATCGCCGGGCTCCATGTCGGCGGATTCGTCGAGGAAGCGGTCGCGAAGGCTCACGAAGAGCACGAGGTGCCGCCGGGCGAGGCGGCCGAGGTTCTCGACCATGATCTCGGCCGTGATGCTGTCGGCGAACTCGGTGAAGACCACGATCATCGCCCGCCGGCGCAGCTGCAGCGAGAGCTCGGTGATCCCGAGGGTGTAGTTGGTCTCGACCTGACCGTAGCTGAGATCGGCGGTCGCGCTGCGGATGCGCTGCAGGGCGCGGATGCCGCCGTCGGCCTCGACGTACTTGCGGCTGCGCTCGTCGAAGGCGTGCAGGCCGACGCGGTCGCCGGTCTTCAGGCAGCTCCAGGCCAGGAGCAGGGCCGCGTTGACGGCGTGATCGAGGCGCGCGAGTCCGCCGAGCGGCTCGCCCATGAGCCGTCCCGTGTCGATCGAGGTCACCACGAGGTGGTTGCGCTCGGCGCGATACTGCCGGGCCATGAGACGGCGGTGCCGCGCCGTCGCCTTCCAGTCGATCGCGCGCGTGTCCATGCCCGGCACGAACTCGCGCATCCGGTCGAACTCGCTGCCGTCGCCGAGCAGGCGGTCGGCCTTCATGCCGGCGAGGAACTCCGGTCGGGTCGCGAAGGCGAGGGCCGTCTCGCGCACGAGGCGGAGGTTGGGGACGACCGCGATCTCGCGCTGCACCTCGTCGATGCGGCGGCGCTCGCAGAGACCGAGCGGCCCGGAGAAGCGCCAGTGCAGGCGTTCGACGGCCTGGGTGCCGCGCCGGTTCGGCCGGAGCGGGCACTCGACGGCGATCGTCTCGCCCGCCTCGCCGACGGCGGGCCGAATCGGCTCGACGGCATCGATGCCCGGGCTGGTCTCGATGACGAGCTCGAGGTCGCGGGGGCGCCCCCGGGCGCAGCTGAAACCGATCGCGACCGCGCTCTCGTCCCCAACGTAGAGCTCGCGGGGCAGGTCCATCGTGACCCCGACGCTGCCCGGCGACGGCGCGAGGATCGCGTCGAGCCCGAAGGCCAGAAGGAGGCCCGCCAGGAGAGCCAACCAGAGGCCGAGGCCCGCAGGTCCGACGAAGACCGGCAGGAGCGCCGCCGGCGTCGCCGCCAGGATCAGGTGGAAGAAGCGTCGGGTCGGGACGATCATCGCGGCGCCGCGACCTGTTCCAGGATCTGCTCGATCACCAGGGCTGCGGTCGTCCCCTCGATCTCCGCGCCGGGGGCCAGGACGACGCGGTGGGCGAGGACCGGCCGGGCGAGCGCCTTCAGATCGTCCGGGATCACGTAATCGCGACCCTCGAGGATCGCACGGGACCGAAGGGCCGTGATGAGATTCGTCGCGGCCCGCGGCGAGGCCCCGCAGAAGAGCGATGGGTGTTCGCGGGTCGCCCGAACGAGGTCGATCACGTAGTCGACGATGTCGTCGGAGATCGTGATCTCACCGACGATCGCCCGGGCCGCGAGCAGGGAGTCGCGGTCCAGGACCGTCTCGACCCCCATCTCCCGCGGTCCGCGCATCGAGCCGCTCGTCCCGTGCAGGAGAACCAGCGTGCGCTCTTCGACCCGGCTCGGATAGTCGAGTTCGACCTTGAAGAGGAAGCGGTCGAGCTGGGCCTCGGGCAGGGGGTAGGTGCCCTCCTGCTCGATCGGATTCTGGGTGGCGACCACCATGAAGGCCGGCGAGAGCGCGTGGTGCTCGCCGTCCAGACTCACGTTGCGCTCCTGCATGGCCTGGAGCAGCGCGGACTGCGTCTTGGGCGCGGTCCGGTTGATCTCGTCGGCGAGCAGGATCTCGGTGAAGACCGGCCCTTTCCGCAGGTGGAAGCGGTTGTTCTCGAAGTCGTAGAGGTTGGTGCCGGTCACGTCACCGGGCATGAGATCGGGCGTGAACTGGATGCGGTTGAAGTCGAGACCGAGCGAGGCCGCGAAGGTCCGCGCGATGAGCGTCTTCGCCGTGCCCGGGACGCCCTCGAGCAGGACGTGCCCCTCGCTGAGCAGCGCGGTGAGCATGAGGTCGAAGACCTGCTTCTGACCGATGACGACCTTGCTGCACTGCTCACGAACGGCGGCCGCTCGTTCGCGGATCGTTGCCAGATCCATGAACCATCTCCTTCTTCCAGCGGTGAATCCTGCGGGCGGCCTCGATCGCGCCGTGTCCGCCCCGGCGGGCGGTCCGGCGCCAGGAGGCCGGGTCGAACGGGAGCGCGCGCGCGCGAGCGCGCGGCTCGAGGCGCTTCTCGATCTCCGCGATGGTGCCGCCCTCCAGGTGGAAGTGAGCGGCGACCTCCCGGAGGCTGTCGTCGAGGTAGCGTTGAACCAGGTAGTCGTCGTGGCGACCGAGCCGGATGACCCGGGCGACGTGGTCGATGAGGAAGGCCTTGCCGGGCGGCACGGCCGGCGGTGTGGGCAGGCGGGGGCCGAAGGCCCGGACGCCGGCCCAGATCATCACGAGCAACGCGAGCAGACCGTGGATCACGGTCAGGACCAGGGGATACCTCAGGAGGCTCCGCCAGAAGCCGCCGGCGAGGCCGTGGCCGTGGATGATCTCGTCGAAGTAGACCGCCCTCCTGTCGCCCGCCGCCATCCTGATCGCCTCGAAGGCGAGCGCCGCGTTGGCCTCGGCGCCGCCGAAGCCGTGATTCGCGATGAGGTCGGGATCGGCGAGGACGAAGAAGTCGCGGCGCCAATCGCTGTAGACCCCCAGCAGGACGCCCTCGTCGGTCTCGATGAGGGGAAAGAGGTTGTCGCCCTCGACCAGCTGCATCTCCTCGATGCGCGGCGGCTCGCAGCCCTCGGGGATCATCGTCCAGGAGGGCTTCGGCTCGTCCGGACCGAGTCGCTTCAGCCGGAGGTCGGTGAAGGCGTCGAGGACCTGCTCGACCTCGAAGCGGGCCTTCGGCCGGGCGACGCGCAGGCGACCCTCGCGGTCGAAAATCGCGACCCGCTTGGGCAGGACGAGGAGGACCGGGATGTCCTCCAACAGGAGGTCGCGGAGTATCTCGGCGGCCTCTTCCGGCTCGAGGAAGTCGGGTTCTCCCAGGACGATGAGACCGTCGCGCGCGATGCGGCTCCGGGGCTCGGCGCGCAGGCGATCGACCGTCCAGCCCGACTGTTTCAAGCTGTCGGCGAGGAGCGAGTGGCCGAGCGCGCTGGTGCTGAAACTGTCCGTACCGCGGTCGGCGGGCGGCGGCGGCTCGACGATCTGCGGGATGACCAGCATCAGGATGAAGGTCAGTCCGATGAGACCCGCCGCCAGGCCGAGGCCGCGACGATCGTCGGCGAAGAACGCGGCGAGTCTGCGCCTCATGCCGCGGCACCCCCGAGGCGGGAGACGAGGCGCTCGAAGACGCCGCGCGCCTCGAGGTAGTCCTCCTCGCTCGACTCGAACTCCGCGAAGTGGCCGAGCTCGGCGCGATGCACGAGGTCGCGCAGATCCTCGCGCGGCTCGGGGCCGAGCGGGATGCTCGCGGCGATCTCGCGGCTGGTCCAGGCCGGCCGGATATCGACCCGGGCCAACCGGACGAGCTCGCCGATCGTCCGCAGCAGGAGCAGGTGGATCGCCTCGCTGTAGCGCCGCTCGCGGGCGAGCGCCTCGATCTCGCCGAGGTCCACCTCGATCGCGA
>JBFIHP010000043.1:0-10494 GCA_041601735.1 Planctomycetota bacterium
CGCCGCTCTGCGCGGAACTCGCCCAGTTTCGCCGCCGGGAGATCCTGGGGCGCCTCCGCGACGAGCTCGCGGGCGACCCGCCTCTCGATGAACTCAGGTTCCGCCTCGGCGCCTGGTAGCAAGGAAAGATCATGTCCGAACAGAAGAAGAGCAACTACGACGCCTCCACCATCAAGGTCCTCGAGGGCATCGATGCGGTGCGGAAGCGGCCGGACATGTACATCGGCGACACCTACGAGTACGGCCTGCATCACCTGGTCTACGAGGTCGTCGACAACGCGATCGACGAGGCGCAGAACGGACACGCCGACGAGGTTCGCGTCGTCCTCCATGAGGACGACAGCGTCTCCGTGCACGACAACGGTCGCGGCATTCCCGTGGGCATGCACGAGCAGGAGAAGAAGCCGGCCATCGAGGTCGTCATGACCAAGCTCCACGCCGGCGGCAAGTTCAGCGGCGACAACTACAAGGTCTCGGGCGGTCTTCACGGCGTCGGCGTGTCCGCGGTGAACTTCCTGTCCGAGTTCCTCGAGGTCGAGGTCAAGCAGAACGGCAAGCTGCATTACATCCGCTTCGAGCGCGGCGTGACCAGGCGGCCCCTCGAGGTCCGGGGCAACGCCTCGGGCACGGGCACGAAGGTGCACTTCCGGCCGGACCCCGAGATCTTCGCGGTGTCGAAGTACGACGCGAACAACCTCCGGACGCGCCTGCGCGAGCTCGCCTACCTCAACAAGAACGTCAAGATCGTCTTCGTGGACGAGCACGAGGACCGCGAGGACATCTTCCAGTTCGCCGACGGCGTCATCGAGTTCGTCCGCGCGGTGAACGCGACGAAGAACGCGGTTCACGCCGACGTCATCTACTTCCACGCCGAGAAGGACCTCATCGACGTCGAGGTGGCGATGCAGTACTCGGACTCCTATGCCGAGGTCGTCTACACCTTCGCCAACACCATCAACACCCGCGAGGGCGGCACCCACCTCTCGGGCTTCAAGACCGCGCTCACCCGCTGTCTGAACAACTACGGCAAGAAGATCGGCCTGCTCAAGGAGGGCAAGACCCTCTCCGGCGAGGACTTCCGCGAGGGGCTCGCCGCCGTCATCTCGGTGCGGCTGCCCGACCCGAAGTTCGAGTCGCAGACCAAGATCAAGCTGGCCAACCGCGACGTCCAGGGCATCGTCGAGACCCTGGTCGGCGAGCAGCTCTCGCTCTATCTCGAGGAGAATCCGGCGACGGCCAAGGCCATCATCCGCAAGGCGGTCGATGCCTATGCGGCCCGCGACGCGGCCCGCCGCGCGCGCGAGCTGGTGCGGCGCAAGGGCGCGCTGGGCGGCTCCGGCCTGCCGGGCAAACTCTCCGACTGCAGCTCACGCGACCGGGAGACTTCCGAGCTCTTCCTGGTCGAGGGCGACTCGGCCGGCGGCTCGGCCAAGCAGGGCCGCGATCGCCGCTACCAGGCGATCCTGCCCCTGAAGGGCAAGATCCTCAACGTCGAGAAGGCGCGCATCGACAAGATGCTGGGGCACTCCGAGATCAGGACGATCATCACGGCGCTCGGCACCGGAATCGGCGCCGACGACTTCGAGATCGACAAGCTCCGCTACAACAACATCATCATCATGACCGATGCGGACGTCGATGGCAGTCACATCCGCACGCTGCTGCTGACCTTCTTCTACCGGCAGATGCCGGAACTCGTCCTGAACGGCCACGTCTACATCGCCCAGCCCCCGCTCTTCAAGGTGAAGGGCAAGCAGAGCGAGCACTACGTCCTCACCGACGAGGAGATGAATCAGAAGCTCACCGACGAGGGGGCGCGCCAGGCCCGTCTGCGCCGCCGCGAGAACGACGTCGCGGTCGCCGCGGAGCAGCTCATCGAGCTGGTCGAGGCCATCCAGCAGATCACCTCGCACGAGATGAGGCTCCGTCGTCGGGGCTTCGGCCTGCGCGAGTTCTTCGCGCTCGGCCGCGAGGACGGCGAGCTCCCGGGCTTCGCGCTGCGCCGCCAGGGCCTCGTCGAGACCTACTTCGACGAGGTGGATCTCGAGGAGCGCCTCGTCGCCCTCGAAGAGGAGCTGGGGCACGGCCCGCGACTGGGCGGCGACCAGGCGACCGTCGCGCCGGGCGAGGAGCGAGACGCCGACGTCTTCGAATTCCATGAGGCCCGCGTTCTGGCCGACGCCCGGCGCCGGATCGAGGCTCTCGGCTTCGGAATCGCCGACTTCGACCTCGAGGACGACGCGGTCCAGGACCCCGAGGAGGCTCCCTTCTACTTCGAATCAGCGGGGGAGGAGCAGCCCATGTTCCATCTCCGGGAGCTTCCGGAGGCCGTACGCAAGGCCGGCAGCAAGGGTTACGAGATCCAGCGCTACAAGGGACTCGGCGAGATGAACCCCGAGCAGCTCTGGGAGACCACGATGGACCCCCAGCAGCGCCGCCTCCTGAAGGTGACCCTCAACGACGTCGGCGAGACCGATTCGATCTTCACCGTCCTCATGGGCGAGCAGGTCGCGCCGCGCCGCGAGTTCATCGAGGAGCACGCCCTCGACGTGAAGCAGGTCGACGTCTGATCGCTCCATCCCGAGGAGCGGAGAAGAAGCTTCGGACAAGATGACGCGGCTCGCCCCCGCCGCGGAGGCAAACCCCGCGCGGGCAGGAGCTTGGGGGCGCCGCCGTCGCGCGCGGCCGGTCCCGGAGCGCGATCTTGCCGCTCAAGTCCCGGGTCCCGGAAGTCGATCTCTTGAAGGGGCGGTTCGGGAGGCCATTCCTGCCGCTTCGGGGTCGTCGCCGGCCCCGCCCACGAAACAACCGATTCGTCGTCGGACGGGGAGTCGCGCCTCGCCGCCCGCCGCTGAAGTGATGAACAGGCTCCGGGACCCCTTCATGACCACCCAACCGACCCTGCCCGTGCTGCCCGACGTCATCCTGAAGGCCGAGAACCTCCCGAGCCCGCCGGCCGTCGCCATGGAGGTCCTGAGGCTGACCGGAGACGACGGCGTCTGCATCGACGATCTCGCGGGAGTCATCTCGCGCGATCCCGCCCTTTCCGCGAAGCTCCTGAAGCTCTCCAATTCGTCCCTGTTCCGCCGCGGCGCCGAGGTCATGACCCTCGACCGCGCCACGATGGTCCTGGGCCTGAAGACCGTGAAGCTGATGGCGCTCAGCTTCTCGCTCGCCGGCACCTTGCCGCGCCAGGGCAGCAACGGCGGGAAGTTCGATTACGAGGCCTACTGGATGCAGAGCCTGACGATGGCCGTCGCCGGGCGCTCGCTGGCCATGCTGGTGAAGAGCCGCTTCTACGACGAGGCCTTCATGTGCGGCCTGCTCTCGCGTATCGGACAGCTCACGATGGCCGAGTGCATGCCCGGGGAGTACGGCGAGGTCGTCGAGCTCTGCGCGAGCGACCTGCCCAGCGCCGACGTCGAGAAGCGACTCCTCGGCTACGATCACAGCGAGGTCGGCGCCGCGCTGCTCGAGAGCTGGGCCATGCCCGCGCAGGTCTGGCAGAGCATCCTCTATGCCGGCGACCCGACCCGACTTCCGACCGCCGTCGATCCCGCTGTCGAGGACCTGGCCTGGATCCTCCGCCTCGCGGCCTTCGCCAGCACGGTGATCTGCGACAGCCGCAAGGGTCCCGCCCTCCAGGCTCTCCACGAGCTGGCGGCCGCTCGCTACCAGATCGCCGACAGCGAGATCGACTCCTTCCTCATCGGCCTCCAGAACGGCATCAGCGAGACCGCCGCGCTCCTGAACGTCGATCTCGGCGTGAGCGAGAGCTACGCGAAGATCATCGAGAAGGCGCGGATGCAGATGGTGAACATCAGCCTGGGCACGGCCGCCGATCTGCAGAACACCGAGCACCGCGCCGAGGAGCTCGAGCGTGAGAAGCAGGAGCTCTCGATCCGGGCCACGACCGACAAGCTGACCGGGATCAGGAATCGCGCCCACTTCGACGACGTGCTCAAGCAGACCGTCCGTCGGCGGATGGCCGGCGAGATGTCGGGTGCTCTGGGCGTGCTGGTGCTCGACGTCGATCACTTCAAGAAGTTCAACGACGCCCACGGGCACCTCGCGGGCGACGAGGTCCTGAAGGCCGTGGCGCGCGCCCTGCAGGGCGCCGTGCGCAACAACGACTGCGCCGCGCGCTACGGCGGCGAGGAGTTCGTCGTGATCCTGCACGAGACCGACGAGGACTGCCTCGCCGAGACCGCCGAGAGGATCCGGGCGAGCATCGAGGCCCTCGAGGTCGATTACGAGGGCAAGACCCTCTCGGTGACGGCGAGCGTCGGCGCGGCCGGCGTGCAGGAGATCGAGCATCTCGCCGAGGGCTCGGCCCTGCTCAAGCTCGCCGACGAGTGCCTCTACGAGGCCAAGAACAGCGGCCGCAATCGCACCGTCGTCCGCAGCCGGAGCCGCGTCCCGGTCTCCTGATCAGGCGTCTCGACGACCGCCTTCGGAAGCCTCCGGCGCCTCGTCGGGGGCTTCCTTCGCTTCCCCCGTCTCCGACGTCGGCGTCTCGACGTCGTCGCCCCGCGCCACGGAGTCCACCGGGCGAGGTTCAGGCTTCTGGCGGGCGCGCTGCTCCGCGAGGCGATCGACCTCCCGCAACTCCGACTGGACATCCTGCAGGCCCGACTTGAACTCGACGAAGGTCTTGCCGAGCGAGCGGCCGACATCCGGGAGCCTGCGCCCGAAGAGCAGCAACCCCACGATCAGGATGACGATGATCTCGGGAGTGCCGAGGCCGAAGAAGAGGAGGGTCGGAGTCATGCCGGTATTGTCGGACCGAAGCCTCGGGCAATCAAGGCCAAGCCGATCCTGCCCTTCCGGGCAGATCGCGGCGCCTGGAATGCCGCGCTGTCAGAGCGGCGCTCCTGACGCGCATGAGGAGCGCCGGCCCGACAGGCCGGCATTCGATGCTCGTGGAGCCGGGAATGCCTCTCCATCGGAGCGGCGCTCCTGGAGTGCTCCGGACCGCGTCTCGAGCAGGACGCCGGGGCCGGCCCTACCGGACCAGGCGGTCGTCGAAGTCGGAGAAGCGCGGTTCGTTGCGCAGGGAGCGGGCCCGGAGCCGCGGATCGAAGAGCGCCCGGGGGCTGATCGAGATGCCGAAGCCGAAGTCCTCCGAGCTGTCCCAGTCGAGCTCGATCTCGAAGACCCAGTCCGATCCGTAGCGAACCAGGCTGAGTCGCGTGTCCTCGAGCCGGCTCTCCTCGAAATCGTAGCCGACGTCGAAGCGCAGTCCGATCCGTTCCGTGGGGCGCCACTGCGTCTGGATGAAGACGACGTCGTTGACGTCCACGTAGCGGCGGTAGCCGATCGCCAGCTGGAAGTCCCGGCTGGGGGCCCAGCCCAGCGTCGTGTTGAGGACCTCCATCGTGTCGAGGCGGAAGGAGTACTCGAAGTCGAGGAGGTAGGTGAACTCGGGCGACAGACGCAGGACGAGATCGACGTCGAGGTTGCCGGCCTGCGTCCCGAAGTTGTCGCGGCTCGCCTCGGGGAAGAAGGACCACTCGACGTCGAGATCGACGATGTCCACGACCTGGTCCTCGCCGTAGACGTCCCAGAGGGTCTGGAGCCGGTTGCGCACACCGAAGCGGATCACCTCGACCTCGCTGAAGCGATCGACCCGGTCGAACTGGATGAAGTCCACCACGTCATGGGAGACGTGCCCGACCTTCAGGTACTCGACCTCGGGCATGATGATGTGGCGCAGGCCCTGGAGATCGAAGAAGCCTCCGGCGACGTTGAAGGTCCGCGAGAGCTCCGTCGTGGCCCGGATGCCGTGCAGCGTGCCCACGCGGTCGATCCAGTCGTCGCTCAACGAACCGTTCGAGTAGTAGGTGTAGCGGAAGCCCGCGAAGGGCTCGAGCTTGATCGGGCCGACGAAGAAGGGCGCCGAGACGGTCTGATCGAGATCGGCGCGGAAGGCGTCGCGATCGGTCGTGCCGAGCGCGTCGTCGTAGCGCAGGCGCGAGCGTGAGACGTCCCAGGCGGCGTCGAAGTAGAAGGTGGCGGGTCCGAGGTCGAAGAGGGGCTCCGTGATCAGGTCGTAGCGGAACTGCGGCTGGCGCTCGACCTGGGTCTGCCACTCGTTCAGTCGCGTGCTGATGAGCAGCGTGGCCGCCCGGTTCTCGGTGGCGCGGCGGAAGTAGGCGAGCGTCTCCTGCTCCTTGCCTTCCTTGAACTCGTCCTCGTCGAACTCCGGCAGGTAGCCGCGATCGGTCAGCTTGGAGAACTCGAGATCGAGCTGGATGCCCCAGCCGAGATCGCGCTGCCGATGTCGCCAGAGCGCGCGGCCGCGGTCGTTGTGCGGCGGGGCGCCGAAGAGCTCGTCCTTGCCGCCGTCGCGCTGGTAGAAGCCCTCGAATCGTCCGCGGTAGTCCTCGGTGTCGTACTCGAGGTCGAGGCCGACGCCCGGCCCCCGGTCGCCGAGATAGCGCGTGTGCAGGGTCCAGTCACCCCAGCGCTCGCCGTCGAAGCGGATGCCGGTGCCCACCGAGAGGTAGCCGGACGGTCCGAATCGCTTGCTGTTGTCGAAGCCGATCCGCTTGACCCAGTTGAAGGAGTCGTCGGCGGTGTTTCCGCTGAGCCCCGGGAGCGGCAGGACGTCGTGGCCCTCCACCGCAAGCACCGAGCCGTCGAGTTCGTAGCGGACGTTTCTCCGGGTCTCGCCGGGCTTGCCGTCCGGGTCCTGGGCAGCCGGGTCGATCTGCAGCTTCAGCCGCGCCGAGCTCACGTGGTAGCCGGGCTCCGCGAAGGGGCTCGTGGTCAGCAGCATGTCGCGCAGCTCGAAGCGATTCTCCGCGATGCGGATCGCCTCGCCGGCGCGGGCGGTGAGCTTGATCGCGCCGTCCTTGCCCGGCAGCTCGAGGCTCATGGTCGTGTCGAAGAAGATGCCGCGGTTGTTGACCGGATCGACGAAGCCGCGCGCGCTCTCGAGATGGAACCAGTTCTCGTCGTGACGGAGGTGGACCTCGCCCTCGGCGTAGATCTCCCGGACGCGCAGGCCGCCGTTGCCGTTCTCGTCCTTGCCGCCGCCGGAGACGCCCCAGATGACCGCGTTGTCGCAGCGCAGCTGCCCGCCCTTCCAGGAGAGCTGCACGTTGCCGACCGCGATCAGGACGTCCTCGTCGAGCGAGAGCTGCGACCAGCCGGCCTCGAAGCGGGCCTCGATGGTCTCCTCGACCAGCTCCTGGCCGTGCAGGCCGACGCTCAGGGCGAGCACCGCGAGCACCAGGGCGATTCGGCTCCTCATTCCTTCTCCCCTTCCGTGCTGCGTTTCTCGACCCGGAGTCGGGTCTGGGTGATCTTGCGGCTGTCCATGTCGTAGATCACCACCTCGCTCCTCGCCGTGTAGCCGCGACCGCGCCTCATGGAGCAGTTGCCCCCCGGCTTCGCCTCCAGGACCACCCTCTTCTCGACGTAGTCCACGGTGAGCAGCTCGCCCTCGCCTTCGAGGTCGCGCCAGGCGAGACCGACCGAGCCGATCCCGACGACGCGCTGCAGCTCACCCCGGCCGCTCTTCCGGTTCGGCGCGGGAGCGAAGGTCGCGGTCACGGCATCGGCCTGCAGGTCGAGGCCGCCCTCGGCGGGGACGCCGCGAGTCATGCGAGTCCGACCGCTGAAGATCAGCTCGTTGCGCTTCAGGAGGACGTCATCGCGCGAGTCGATGCGGAGGTCCTCGAAGCGCCTGGGCCGTCCCGGCTCCTGCTTCTCGGCCACGACGTGCAGCAGCGCTCGGCTCTTGCCCTGCAGGAGGGTCCAGTCCGGCTCGATCACCGCGCTGTCGGCCTCGAGCCAGTCCTCGACCCGCTCGCCGCGTCCGAGTTCACGCAGCGCTCGCAGGCGGAGCGGGCGGCCGCGGGCCGTGCCCGCAGTCCGGCGCAGGTCGTAGTGGAGGCTGTCGGCGAGGATGCGCTGTTCCGGGTTCTCGACCTTCACGTCGCCCTGGAGGTCGAACTCGGCCAGCTCGGCAGGCACGCGCTCCTCGCCCTCGGGGCGGTCGCCCAGGGGGAGGGTGCCGGTGAAGAGGGCGCTGAACGACGAGCAGCTGATGTCCCAGGGGACCGGCGGCCGACCCTCGACCAGCTCCTCGTCCGTCTTCTCGCGCTCGTCGGCGAGCCGCAGGGCGGGGAAGTGGAGCTTCGCAGCCACGTTGCCGGCCCCGGTCACCCGGCCGCCGGCGGAGTTGAACTCGAGGACGTCGGCGGCCAGATCCTGCCTGCGGCCGCGGGCATCGACGAAGTTCGCCCGGGCCGGTCGGCCCTCGACCCGACCTTCGCGGAGAGCGCGGGTCCAGGTCACGAGTTCGCCGCGCAGGCTCGAGCCCTTCTCGTCGGTGGCCAGGACGGAATCCCTCGCGAGCAGGCTCTTCAGGACCTGGCGCTCGACGCCGGGTGCGATCTGCTCCGGTCCCTGGACGACCTCCACGTGCTCGCAGTCGAGACTGCGCTCGGTGGTCCGTCCGCGATTCTCGCGGACACGGACGTGGCCGTCCGCCATCAGCTCGAGGTCGTCGCCCGGCCGGGCCGGGATCTTCAGCTCGAGCCGTCGCCGTGCGTCGATGACGCTGCGCAGTTCGGGGTCGCTCCGGCCCAGGCCGCCCGCGCGCTCGACGTGCACCGGACCTTCCATGGCGATCCGGTCGTCCAGGTGGAGGCCGGCCGTGTCGTGCGAGCGACGGATCTCGATCCGCGGCGAGGCGACCTCGTAGCCGCGCGCGCGGCCCTTGGCGCGACCGCGCAGGACCGCCTTCACGAAGCGCCAGGCCTCGACGGGATCGGCGCCTTCGCGCGCGACCGAGACACGCGCCAACTCGACCACGAGGTTCTCGCCCTCGAGGTGGACCGGCTCGTCGCGGCCGCTCAGGTCGAGCACGACGTCGCCGTCGAATGCGAGGGCGAGCGGCCGGGACTCCCGCATCTCGCGAGAGGGCATCTTCACCTGGATCGGACCGGTGCAGCTCGCCTCGAAGAGGCCCTGCTCGGCCTCTCGCGTCGGCCGCCAGAGGACGGTCGAGCGCCGCCCCGTGACCTCGAGGGCCATCGAGCCGTCGGCCTCGATCCGGCCCCGCGCCCGATCGCCCTGGACCCGACCGCGCGGCGAGTCCATGACCACCTCGCCCTCGAGTTCGAAGCTCGAGAGCTTGCCGCGCATGCCGCCCTTGCGGTCGCCGATGCGCAGGTGCGCCTTGCGGCCGCGGAGTTCGATGTCGTCCACGACGATGAGCACCTCGTCCTCGACATCGACCTCACCGAAGTCGAGGTGGACCCGGTCGAGGATGTCCGGCGCCGCGCCGTCGGCGAGCGGGTCGGGTCGCCAGCGGAGGCCGCCCTTCGCCTCGATGCGCCGCCTCGATCCATCGGGGAGACCGCGGGCCTCGATCAGGGGTGCCCGTGTGATGAACACGTCGGAGCGACTCTCGGTCGCGCGCAGACCCTCGCCGCTCAGGAGGTAACGGGGATGATCGGCCGTGAAGGCGGTGGGGATCTCGAGAACCTGGAGCCGGCCCTCGGCGAGGCCGATCTTCGCGCGTTCGGAGACGATGCGGAGCCGTGTGTCCGGCTCACCGAGGGTCGGCACGAGGGCCTCGACGCCGCCTTCGAGTTCGTAGGAGTCGCTGTCGGCGACGGTGCGGCCGCCCGAGGCCCGGGCGCGCCCGGCCTCGAGGGAGTCGTAGTTCGGGCGGGCCTCCTCGAGGCGCCGCCTTCGCGCGGCCGCGCCGCCGGAGTTGTCGATCTCGAGGAGCGAGCCCTCGAGATCCGCGAGGTTGCGGGGCTTCGCGTTGCGGACGACGAGAAGACCGTCGATGACGAAGTCGCCGCCCTCCTCGCGACGCCATTCATCGAGGAGGTAGTAGGTCGAGGGGTAGGAGACCTGCTTGCCCTCGAGGACGATCGGCGAGAGGCGACTGTAGAAGGTGCCCGTGCCCGAGAAGCCGGTCAGGGCGTCCTCGATCGTGTCGCGCAGCTGGCTCCCCCCCTCCGGGGCGGTCGGCACCGCGGGCTTCGGGTCCCGGTCGAGCGACCGGAAGAGGATGACGGCGGCGATCGCCGGAACGAAGGCCAGGATGATCAGGAGGAACCTGCGCACTTCAGGCGAACCTCGCGAGGATCGCGTCCCAGCGATCGGTGCTCCTGAGGACCCACTCGACCATCTCGCGCACGGCGCCCTGCCCGCCGCGCCGCCGCGTGACGTGGTCGCAGATCTCCAGCACGGCCGGGTCGGCCTCGGGCACGGTCACGGCGATGCCGGCGCGTCTGAGCAGAGGCAGGTCCATGAGGTCGTCGCCCATGTAGAGCACATCCTCGGCGTCGATGCCGAGCTCGACGAGGACCGAGTCGAACACGGGGATCTTGTCCTTCACGCCGACGTGGCAGATGCGCATGCCGAGCTGCGTCGCCCGCTTGCGCGTGGCCTCGGACTGGTGGCCGCTGATGACGCCGGTCGCGAGCCCCGCGGCCTGCGCGAACTTGATGCCGGCGCCGTCGA
>JBFIHP010000044.1:0-10418 GCA_041601735.1 Planctomycetota bacterium
CTCGCGGACCCGGTCGAGCCCTCGGTCCAGGAAGCGCCGCAGCAGCGCGGGCTGCTCGGCCATCTCCTCGCGCATTCCCATCGTGCCTCGGCTCCCCGATCGACCCCTTCTGCCCGCCGGAGACCGATCTTAGGCCCGGCGAAGCGAGCGTAGGAGCAGGTCCGGGATCCGTCAACGATCGAGGCCCAGCGGTCTTGACCGGCGTGTCGGGCGCGCTCGTTCGGGTTTTCTCCGCGAAGCTCATTGTGTTCCGCCCGAGTTTTCGAAGCATGGGCCTCGATTTCCCGGAAGACGAAGGGACCTCGTGGTCAAGACAACGCTTGCGGCCTTTGCCGAACTCCTCACCTTTCCCGAGTCGAGGAGGGAGAACACCTACGAGCTCAGTCCTCGTCGATGGCGCACCGAGATCCTTTCGGGCCTCACCGTCTCGCTGGCCCTGGTTCCGGAGGCCGTGGCATTCTCCTTCGTCGCCGGCGTGCACCCGCTGGTCGGGCTCTACGCGGCCTTCATCGTGGGCCTCGTCACCGCGCTCTTCGGGGGCCGGCCCGGGATGATCTCGGGCGCGACCGGCGCCCTGGCGGTGGTGATGGTCTCGCTGGTCGCGGCGCACGGCGTGGAGTACCTCTTCGCCGCCGTCCTCCTGATGGGGGTCCTGCAGCTCCTGGCCGGGGTCTTCCGGCTCGGGAAGTTCATCCGGCTCGTGCCGCATCCGGTGATGCTCGGTTTCGTCAACGGCCTGGCGATCGTCATCTTCACGGCGCAGCTCAGCCAGTTCCAGGTGACCGGAGACGACGGCGTCACGTCCTGGATGTCGGGCGCCGCGCTCGTCCGGATGCTCGCGCTGGTCGCGGCCACGATGGCGATCATCTGGCTGACTCCGAAGGTAACCCGGGCGGTCCCCGCACCCCTCGTCGGCATCGGGGTCGTGGCGACCATCGTCATCGTCTTCGGCATCGACGTGCCGCGCGTGGGCGACCTGGCCTCGATCAAGGGCGGGCTGCCGAGCCTGCACCTGCCGGCCGTCCCCTGGAACCTCGAGACCCTCGAGATCATCTTTCCCTATGCCCTCGTGCTCGCGGCGATCGGGCTGATCGAGAGCCTCCTGACCCTCAATCTGGTCGGCGAGATCACCCGGGAGCGCGGCGGCGCATCTCGCGAGTGCCTCGCGCAGGGCCTCGCGAACGTCGTGACCGGGTTCTTCGGCGGCATGGGCGGCTGCGCGATGATCGGGCAGTCGATGATCAACATCAAGTCCGGGGGGCGGACCCGGATCTCCGGCGTCGTCGCCGCCCTGTTCCTTCTGCTGTTCATCCTGATCGGCTCGGGGCTGATCGAGCAGATCCCGCTCGCGGCCCTGGTAGGCGTCATGTTCATGGTCGTCGTGGGCACCTTCGCCTGGCAGAGCGTCAGGATCCTCCGCCGGATTCCGCTCACCGATGCCCTGGTCATGATCCTCGTGACCATCGTCACGGTCACGAGCGACCTCGCGGTCGCGGTGATCGTGGGCGTCATCGTCTCGGCCCTCGCCTTCGCCTGGCACAACGCCCAGAAGATCCACGCCAACGTCCAGATCATGCCCGACGGCTCGAAGGTCTATCAGATCGAGGGGCCGCTGTTCTTCGGATCGGCTGCGGGATTCGCCGAGGTCTTCGACCCGAGCAAGGATCCCGACCTGGTGATCGTCGACTTCATCAACAGCCGGGTCGTCGATCAATCGGCGCTTCAGGCCATCGAAGGCCTCGCCTCGAAGTACGAGGCCGAGGGCAAGACGCTCCAGCTGCGGCATCTCAGTCACGATTGCCACAAGCTCCTCAATCGAGCGGGACAGCTCATGGTGGATGCCGACGACGATCCGGACTACGCCCTCGCCGTGGATTACTCGATCAAGACCGGCAGCATCGGAGCCGGACACTGACCCTCTGACCGGTCGGCTCTCGATCGCGGGCCGGGGATTCCCGGGGTTCCGCCGGGTCTAACCCATGCGCACGCTGTAGATGGGCGGCAGGTTGTTGGCCACGGCGATCCAGGAGTCGCCGCGGTTCTCGCTCAGGTAGAGGTTGCCGGTCGTGCTGCCGAAGGCGAGGAGGTCGCCGCGCTTGTCGAGCGAGTGGCGGTAGACCACGTCGAAGGCGTTCTCCTGCGGCAGACCCTCGCGGAGCTCGGTCCAGGTGGCGCCGCCGTCCTCGGTGCGGGCCACGAAGAGCGAACCATCGACCGTCGTGCGCTGCATGTCGCTCTTGCCGGGCACTAGCCAGGCCTGACACCCGTCCTTCTCGTCCACCGCGACCGGGAATCCGAAGTGCACGCCGCGCTTCGGCGCGCTGACCTTGCGCCAGGTCTCCGCTCCGTCGTCGCTGTAGAACACACCGCAGTGGTTCTGCTGCCAGAGGTGTTCGGTCTGACCCGGACACATCACGATCTGGTGCGGGTCATGGCCGGCCCACTCGTCGGTGGGATCCGGCGAGTAGTCCATGACGAGACCCTCGTTGCGGGTCCGCCAGCTCCTGCCGCCGTCGCGGGTCTCGAAGACGCCGGCGGTCGAGACCGCCACCAGGACGTGCGCGTCATCGGTGGGGTCGATCACGATCGAGTGGATGCCGGGCGAGAACTCGCCCTCGGCGGCGGGCGTGCCGAACCACTTCGTCGTGCCGTTGCCCTCGCCGGCGAAGAGGTCGCCGCCGCGCGATTCGTGGTTCCAGAGCCCGCGGTTGAGCGCGAAGGACTCGCCCCCGTCGTCGCTCTTGAAGAGCCCGCCCGGGATCGTCCCGACCCAGATCTCGCCCGGGCCGCCGAAGGCGATGCACCAGAGCTTGAGGAGAGTGGCGGGCTTCAAGGTCGGCGCGCCCTCGCCGGGACCGGTCTCGGTCGGCGGCGGCGGCAGGTAGTGGCGGGCGCCCTCCGGGTAGGCGATCTGGCTCGCGTCCTCCCAGGTCGCGCCGTCGTCGGTCGAACGCGAGAGCTTGGCGCCCCAGTGGCCGTGGCCGAGCGCGGCCCAGAGCGTGCCCGAATGCGGATCGCGCGCGACGTAGTTGACGCCCACGCCCTGGTGGCCCGCGAGCTTCGGCTTCCAGAGGCCGGCTCCCGACTTCGTGACCAGGAAGGTTCCCTTGCGGGTGCCGACGAGGATGCGATCGGACATGCTGACGGTCCTTTCTTCCGGGAGCGGCCTAGCCGCCGCTCAGGGCCTGCAGGATGAGGACGCGGGCGTCGTCGGGCACGGCGTCGCTCAGGCCGTGCCGGTCGGCGACGGGCTCGCTGCCGACGAAGACATTGACGTGCTGTCTGAGACGACCCCGCTCGTCACGGACGTAGAAGCCGAAGCCCGGCGCGATCCTCTCCATGCCCTCGAGGATCCGGGCCACGGTGTCGCCCTCGACCTCGATCTCTCGACCCTCGAGATCGGGGAAGAACTGGTAGAGGTGATTCGTGAGCTCGACCCTGGCCATGGCGGGGCGATCCTAAACGAGCCCGTGCCGTCGTGGTAAGGCCCGGGCGATTTGTCTTGGCCGCGGGACCGCAGGCAGCTCCCGCAGGCGGCGTTCTCCGGGGGCTACCGTTCCGCCTTCGCTGCGGCTCGCTCGCGTTCGAGGACGACCGGGTTCTCCTGCCACCAGAATCCGGTCGAGTCGATGAAGACGATGCGATCGCGCTGGCGGGCGTACCAGTCCTTCCAGTCCTCGTCCGCGGGCCGGATGTCCGGGTGGACGTAGCGCTCGAGACAGCGCAGCGCGCGGTCGCGATTCTCGCCGGGCTCGCCGCGGGCCAGTTCGATCCAGCGCTCGAGGCTCGCGCGCTCGTTGTTCGGCGTCCCGAGGGCCATGGCGTCGGCATCGACCTCGTAGAGGGTCTTGTAGCGCTCGCCGCGGTGGATCTCCGCCTTGCCGCTGAAGACGTAGGGGAGGTGCTTCTTCACCCAGGCCTCGGCGCCCTCGAAGCTCGGCGTGTAGGTGTCGCGCCATCCGGGCACGAGGGAGCCCGGGAAGTGCTCCTCGACGCCGCGCCTGTAGCCCGTCTCGCGGCCGAGGATCGTGAAGACCCAGAGCGACTTCCTGGTCTTGCAGACGAAGGGCACTGTCAGGCTGTCACGCTTGCCCGCCATGTAGTGGACGACGTTCACGAGCGTGGCTCGACCTCCCTCGGTCAGGAGATCGGGGTCGGTGGTATAGCCCCAGTAGAAGTAGCGACCCTGCCGGGCGAGCGAGAGGCTGCCGAGCATCTTCTCCGAGTGGCCCTCGGCGAGGTTCTCGAAGCCCGGGATGTCGGTGAAGAAGCCCTCGTGACTCACGATCGTGGGATTCCAGCCCGCCGGTTTACTCTTCTCGAAGGCGGCGAGCCGGTAGGTCTCGCCGACGCCCTCGGGGTAGAGCGGCGAGGTCAGGTTCTCGTAGTAGGGCGGGCGTTTCTCGTCCACCCATTCGAAGGTCGCCTTCAAGGGCCTGGTGAAGATGTCGTGCTCGAGGGCCAACCCGTGGCCCAGGTGGTCCATGCAGATTCATATGTAGCCCGAGGTCATGGCGATGCCGTGGGCCTCGACCAGCTCCGTACCCAGGAAGCCGACCGCGACGATCGGAGTGCCGGTCTTCGGCAGCTTGACGGCGAGCTGTCGCGTCCCGGGCAAGTCCTGGCGAAAGAGCTTCGAGTCGGCGAGCACGACGTCATGGGCGTCACAGGCTTCGAGCGTGACGGTCGCGTAGGTCGTCACGGTCGTTCGCAGACCGTGCTCGGCGAAGAGCGCGACGATGCGCTTCGAGCGGTCGTCGGCCTGATCGACGACGAGGAGGACCTCGATCTTCGGAACATCGCCGATCTCGCCCGCGATCGTCACCGTCATCGGCGGTCGGCACTCGAGCGGGTCGCAGGCCATGAAGTCGAGGCTCGCGGTGAGGACGCGGCCGGCGCCGCTCTTCTTCAGCGGCAGCCGGAGCTCGAAGCTGCCGCGCAGCTTGCCGTCGGCGCTCTCGGGAAGGACGAGCGCGCCGGCTCCGACGAGGTCGGAGTCCTTGCTCGTCGCCAGCGCGACCGGCTGCCCGCCGCCGACGTCCCGGGCGTAGAGATGCCAGTCGGGCGCCATGGAGATCCGGACGACGAGCTCGCGGGGCGTCGCGGAGGCCGAGATCGCGAGCGGCGCGTCTTCGGGCAGTTCCGAGACCGTGAGCGGACTCTGACCCGCCGCATGGGCAGCGCCGAGGAGGACGAGGGCGATCAGGCGGAGGCTGTTCATGCGGCGGCTCCGGAACGAGGGTCGATGGCCCGCATCCTACCGCATCGACCGCTCGCGCGTCAGCCGTCCGCGGCGACCCCGAGGCCGGATCGCCCCGGGATCGCGTTCATTCCTCAGCCGCCGTAGGTATAGCTCGCCTGGAGGCCGAGCGGGATGCCGAGCCCCCAGTAGGCCAGCAGGAAGAGGGTCCAGACCACCAGGAAGGTGATGGAGTAGGGGAGCATCATCGAGATCAGCGTGCCGATCCCGGTGTTCTTGACGTAGCGCTGGCAGAAGGCCACGACGAGCGGGAAGTAGGGCATCAGCGGCGTGACGATGTTCGTGGTGGAGTCGCCGACGCGGTAGGCCGCCTGCGTCAGCTCGGGTGAGAGGCCGAGCTGCATCAGCATGGGTACGAAGATCGGCGCGATGAGCGCCCACTTCGCCGAGGCCGAACCGACGAGGAGGTTCACCAGGGCGCAGAGCAGGATGATGCCGACGATGGTCACGCCCGAGGGCAGTCCGGCCGACTTGATGCCCTCGGCGCCGTTGACCGCCAGCCAGGCGCCCAGGTTCGACTTGCCGAAGGCGTCGATGAAGAGCGCGGCGAAGAAGGCCATCACCAGGTAATAGCCCATCGTGCTCATCGACCTCGACATGCCCTTGATGACGTCCCGGTGGCCCTTGAACGTGCCCGAGACGAAGCCGTGGACGACGCCCGGGACGAGGAAGAGCAGGAAGATGAGCGGGACGATCATCTGCATGATGGGCGCGGCGAAGCTCGTGATCGAGCCGTCGATACCCTCGGTGCGGTCGACGAGGCGTCCGGGGACGACGACGGTCGCGCCGCCGCGACGGGTTTCACGGATGACCCGAGCGTCGCCGAGATCGGCGGCCGTGAATTCCTTGTGCAGGGCGAGCGTGCCGCCCTGGCCGAGATCGACGACGCGCAGGCCCGCGGGGCTCTGGACGACGAGGAGCGAGTCACCGGCGACGGCCTCCGGCGAGACCAGCGACCGCGCCTTCGCCTTGAAGGACTCGGCGTCCTTCACCATGAAGCCCTCGTAGCTCGAACCGTCGGTCAGGACGATCTTCTGGGTCGGCGGCGACCGGAGGACGGAATCCTCGGGGATCGCGATCACCGCGAGGATGATGCAGCCGATCACGAAGGAGGCGAGACCCCACATGAGGCCCTTGTTCTCGGCGGGGGTGATCTCCTCCATCTTCGGCATGTCGGCGGGATCGCCGTCCACCTTCGTGTCCTTCAGGCGGGGCTCGATCACCTTGTCGGTCAGGAACCAGCCGACGCCGACGATCAGCACGCTCGAGAAGGCCGTGAACCACCAGTTGCAGAGCGGGTTGACCTGCACGCGCGGGTCGGTGACGCCCGCCGCGGCCTGGGTGATGCCCTGCAGGAGAGGGTCGATGCCCGAGGGGATGAAGTTGGCGCTGAAACCGCCCGAGACGCCGGCGAAGGCCGCTGCGATGCCGGCGAGAGGATGCCGGCCTGCGGCGTAGAAGAGGACGCCGCCCAGCGGGATGACGAGGACGTAGCCGGCGTCCGCCGCGGTGTGGCTGACGATGGCCACGAGGATGAGCATGGGGGTCAGGAGCTTCGCCGGCGTGAAGGCCAGGAGCTTCTTGATGCCGGCGTTGATGAATCCGGACTCCTCGGCCACGCCGACGCCGAGCAGAGCCACCAGCACGACGCCGAGCGGATGGAAGCCGGTGAAGATCTCGACCATGCGCGAGAGGAAGTCGGCGATCGCGGCGCCCTCGAGCTGGTTCAGGATGGTCTTCTCGACCTCGCCGTCGGTCGAGGGCACCGTGAACTTCGTGCCGCCGAGGATCGCGGATGCGACCCAGGTCAGGACGAGGGCGAAGACGAAGAGGAGGGCCGGGTCGGGCAGCTTGTTGCCGACCCTCTCGACCCAGTTCAGCATCCTGAACGTGAGGCTCTGCTTCGAGGACGAACCCGCCTTGCTCATGACTTCTCCTTTCGCTGGGCAATCTCGGCTCCCGGAAAGGCTCGGGGGAGATCGCCTCCGCGTCAAGACCCGAGGGAAATCGATCTCGAGAGTCGCCCCGATGTCGCCCGACGTCGCCCGATGTCGGTGCCGGAATCCCCACGGCGCGGAGCCTCGGCTGGGGATCGTTACCCACCATCAGGGGGCGGGCGACGTCGGGCGGGCCCGGGAAGGAGTATCCTGAGCGGCGAACGGTGGCGGCGGCCGCGCCGGGACGATGATCGGGGACCGGCACGCGATGTGCGTTTCAGGCCGCCCGGCGGGCACGCGAGCGCCGCCGGAAGTCGGAATCGGACGCGGGGAGGGCGACACGATCGCCGCGCTCGCGGGTCTGGAGATCGGTGATGAATCACCCCTTCTGGGACGTCGGCCTGAGCTACGGATTCCTGATGGCTCTCGTGGCCGTGGTCCACGTCTACCTCGCCCATTTCGCGATCGGCGGCGGGCTCTACCTCGTCCTGGCCGAGTGGTTCGCGCGCCGCTCCGGCGACGAGGAGCGGCTCGGCTTCGTGAGGCGCCTGAGTCGCTTCTTCATCCTCACCACCGTGGTGATGGGAGCGCTCACCGGCGTCGGTATCTGGTTCGTGATCGGCCTCCTGAACCCGGCCGCGACCGAGGTCCTGATCCGCAACTTCGTCTGGGCCTGGGCGATCGAGTGGACCTTCTTCCTGGTCGAGATCCTCGCGGCGATCCTCTACTGGTACGGCTGGGACCGGCTCTCGGCCCGCCGCCACCTCCAGCTGGGCTGGATCTACTTCGTCTTCGCCTGGCTCTCGCTCGTCGTCATCAACGGCATCGTCACCTTCATGCTGACCCCGGGGGCCTGGTCGGAGACCGGGGCCTTCCTGGACGGCTTCCTGAATCCGACCTACTGGCCCTCGCTCGTCTTCCGGACCGGCGTCTGCGTGACGCTCGCCGGTCTGTTCAGCCTGCTCGTCGCGGCCTGGGCCGGCGCCGTCGTGCCGGCACGGCAGTTCCGCTTCAACGCGATCTGGGGCTTGGTCGGTCTCGCGATCGCGCTGCCGAGCCTCTTCTGGTATCGGAGCGTCGTGTCGGGAGGCGCCGATGCGGATGTCATGGCGCGCCTGACGATTCCCGCGAAGGCCCTCGAGGTCCTCAGCTGGGCCGCCGTCGCCCTCGCCGTCGTCCTCGTCGTCTTCGGTCTGCTCCAGCCGCGGCTCTATCGCCGGACGGTCGCCGTCGTCGTACTGGCGCTCGGGCTGGTCTGGTTCGGCTCCTTCGAGTGGTGGCGCGAGTCGATCCGGAAACCCTGGGCCGTTCCCGGCTACATGTACGGCAACGGACTCCTGGCCGGCGACGTCGACGAGTTCCGGGAGAGCGGCTTGCTGGCGCAGATCCGCTTCCGCAGCGGCGACGACGGCGCGGATCTCTTCCGCATGAGTTGCCGCCACTGCCACACCGTCGACGGCTACAACCCGGTGGCTCCCGCCTTCGCCGGCACCGACGAGGCCTTCGTCCAGGCCTCGATGAGGGGGCTTCACGAGATGCGGGGCCCGATGCCGATCTTCGCCGGCAGCGACGAGGAGGCGAAGATCCTCGGCTCGTGGATCTGGCAGCGGATCGATCAGCGGCCCTTCGAGGAGGTCCATCCCCTGAAGGGACCCGAGCTGGGTCGTCAGGTCTACGAGGTTCGTTGCGGTCGCTGCCACGTGGTCGGTGGTCACAACGACAAGTCCTCGACCCTCGAGGGAGCGGACGAGGAGTTCATCGGCGAGCTCATCGACGCCGAGCTGACCCCGGAGATGCCGGTCTTCACCGGCAGCGAGGTCGAGCGCGAGGCGCTCATCCGCCATCTCATCAGCATCGGGAAGGGAGAGTGACCATGTTCTTTCTCGGCACACCCGCGCACGAGTTCCTCCCTGCGCCGCTCTGGCTCCTGACCGGGCTCCACGTCCTGACGCTCGCACTTCATCTCCTGGCGATGAACTTCCTGGTCGGCGGCCTGATCGTCGCGTTGACGGCCAGGCTGGGCGATCGCTGGCAGAACCCCGCGACCAGAAGGCTCCTGAAGCTCTTCCCGACCCTGATGGCGGCCACCGTCAGCTTCGGCGTGGCGCCCCTGCTCTTCGCCCAGCTCGTCTACGGCGAGCAGCTCTATTCGGCCTCGATCGTGAGCGGCTGGTTCTGGTTTGCCGTGCCCTTCGTGCTCGTCGCGGCCTACTACCTGCTCTACGGCGGGGCCTTCGCCGGCCGGGGCAGCCCGCGCATCGGCGTCTTCGCCTGGACGGCGCTGATCATCCTGCTCCTGGTGTCGGTCGTCTACAGCGGGGTCTTCGCCCTGGCCGAGCGGCCCGATCTCCAGGTCTCGCTCTACGCCGGAAACCAGTCCGGCCTCGTCTTCAACCCGGACCTGGGCGGCTGGCTGCCGCGCTGGCTTCACATGATTCTGGGCGCGCTGACCGTCGGCGGCTTCTTCTTCGGGCTTCTCGGTCGCGACGACGAGCGGGCCTGGAGGGCGGGGCAGGCGGTCTTCAGCTGGGGAACGGCGGCCGCAGCGCTGACCGGCGTCTTCTACCTCATGTCGATTGGCGACCTCATGAAGCCCTTCATGCGCTCGCCCGGCATCTCGCTCCTCACGGTGGGTGCGCTGGCGGGGATCGTCTCGGTCTTCTTCTATCGCAGGCGGCGCCTCGTCTGGTCCGGGGCGCTGCTGCTCGTCGGCATGCTGGGGATGGTCGGCGCCCGGCACAGCCTGCGCCTGGTCGCCCTGGACGGCGTCTTCGATCCGGAGGCCCTGCCCGTGACGCCCCAGTGGGGCCCCTTCGCGGTCTTCGCGATCTGTCTCCTGATCGCCGTCGCCGTCATGGCCTGGATGCTCTGCATCTTCTTCGCGGCGCCGGCGAAGGGGGAGCCGGCGAATTGAAGCGCGCGGCGCGGTCGCCGCGCACGACCGGGACCGGAACGATCAGCGACGGATGTAGCCCGAGGACGAGGATTCCTGCTCGCTCTCGATGCGCGCGGCGATCATCCGTTCCATGAGGTCCGAGAACTGGGCGGGGGCCGCGGCGATGTAGAGATCCGCGAAGTGCTTGCCCCGGTCTTCCCAGCCCGCCGTGTCGATGCCTCTCTCGTGGAGCACGGACAGGACCTCCCGGCGCTCCTTGGCGTCCGCGAAGCGCCGCTGCGGCAACCTCACCTCGGGGACCGGACCGACCTCGTAGCCATGGCGC
>JBFIHP010000045.1:0-10332 GCA_041601735.1 Planctomycetota bacterium
CGGCCTTCCGGACCCCACGGAGCGCCCGGGAATGGTAGAATCGTCCCCCGCCGATCCCGGTCGCTCCGCCCCCGGAGCGCCTCGATCGCGGTTTCACGACGAGGAATACCAGATGAAAGCCCAAGACAAGGACCAAGGACCGCGTCCGCCCCGCGACGAAGCGGGAATCAGCCGGCGCAGCTTCCTGAAGGGGACGGGACTGGCGGTCGCGGCCGCCGGCATCGGCGGTCGCACCGCGAATGCCGCGCCCGGTAGCCGCGAGGACGTGCCGATCTTCGGCCCCGACGCGGTACCGATCAGCTTCAAGCTCAACGGCAACGCCGTCGAGGTCGAGGCCATGCCCTCGACCACGCTGCTCGACCTGATCCGCGACCAGCTCGATCTCACCGGGTCGAAGCGGGTCTGCGATCGCGGCTCCTGCGGCGCCTGCACGGTCCACGTGAACGGCAAGACCGTCTGCTCGTGCAGCATGCTCGCGATCGACGTGGTCGGCGCCGAGGTCCGCACGATCGAGGGTCTCTCGGCCGAGGACGGATCGCTGAACGACCTGCAGGCGGCCTTCGTGGAATGCGATGCGCTGCAGTGCGGCTTCTGCACCCCCGGGATGATCATGAGCTGCCAGGCGCTGTTGAGCGCGAACCCGAAGCCCGATCGCGCCGCGATCGCCGAGGGCATCTCCGGCAACATCTGCCGCTGCGGCACCTACCAGAACGTCTTCGAGGCGGTCGAGAAGGCCAGCGGCCAGGGAGGTGGCAAATGAGCCGCGAACCCGAGACCATCACCATCAAGGTCGGCTTCGGCGAACACGTCCGCGACCTCAAGGTCGTCATCGCCGAGGGCGACATCCCGCCCTATCAGGTCGGCGACAGGCACGCCGAGGTCGGGCAGCGCCGTGATCGCGTCGATGCGATTGCCAAGGTGACCGGCCGCGCCCGCTACACCTACGACCGCAGGCCCGAGGGCCTGCTCTACGGCAAGATCCTGCGCAGCCCGCACGCGAATGCCGACGTCAAGAGCATCGATCTCGAGAAGGCCCGCGCCATGCCCGGCGTGAAGGCCGTGCTCGACTTCGTCCAGGTGTTCCGGGCGCGCTCGGTACGCTACGCCGGCTGCAGCGTGGCCGCCGTGGCCGCCGAGACCGAGGCCCAGGCCGAGGCCGCCCTCGCGGCGATCGAGGTCGAGTACGAGGTCCTGCCCTTCGCGGTGACCACCGAGGCCGCGATGGCCGAGGGAGCGCCGCAGGTGGGCCGCGGGGACGACCGCAACGTCGCGAGCCGCGGCATGCGGATCGACGAGAGCGTCGAGGATTTCCTCGCCCGCGCCGGGCGGCAACGCGACGAGGTCGAAGAGGTCATGCAGGCGAAGGATTCGACCGTCGTCTCCGGCTTCTTCACGACCTCCGTGCAGACGCACAGCGCCCTCGAGACGCACGGCGTCGTCTGCGACTGGGACGGCGAGAATCTCCTCTGCTACGCCTCGACACAGGGTACCTTCGGCATCCGCGGAGACGCGACGCAGTCGCGCATGGCGGTAGACGCCCGCAGCGCCCAGGTGATCTCGGAGTACGTCGGCGGCGGCTTCGGCGCCAAGTTCGGGCTCGGTCGCGAGGGTGCCGCGGGCGCCCTCCTCGCCAAGCAGGCCGGCCGCCCGGTCCGCCTCATGCTCGACCGGCGCGAGGAGCACATCGACGGCGGCAATCGCCCCGATTCCTTCCAGGAGCTCAGCCTCGCGGTAGGCCCGGACGGCAAGATCAAGGCGCTCCGTGCCCGCAACTGGGGCACGCCCGGGACCGGCACCGGCGGCGCGGGCGCGCGGAACCAGGTGATCTACGACATCCCGATCGTGGACAAGGTCGAGCTCGGCGTGCGCACGAACACCGGCGGTGCGCGAGCCTTCCGGGCGCCGGGCTTCCCTCAGGGCGTCTTCGCTCTCGAGAGCATCATGGACATGGCCGCCGACGCGGCCGGCCTGGATCCGCTCGAGTTCCGCCGCCGGAACGACTCCCACCCCATCCGCAGCCACGAATACGACATGGGCGCGAAGCGCATCGACTGGAAGAAGCGGCGCAATCGCAACCCCGGCGCCGGTTCGAACCCGTTGAAGCGCGGCCTCGGCATGGCCGCGAACGAGTGGTTCAATGCCGGCGGCGCCGGCGCGGCCTGCACCGTGCGCATCCACAGGAACGGAACGGTCGAGGTGAGGAACGGCGGCCAGGACATCGGCACCGGAACGCGAACGGTGATGGGCATGGTCGCGGCCGAGGAGCTCGGCCTCAGCATCGATGACGTCGAGACCTACATCGGCGACACCCGTGACCCGCTCTGCCCCGGCTCCGGCGGCTCGACCACGATCGGCTCGTTGACGCCGGCGGCGAGGCTCGCCGCCCATCGCGCGGGCGAACGCCTGCTCCAGGCCGTCGCCGACAAGCAGGGCTGGAAGGCCGAGGACCTCGCGCTCGCGGGCGGCAAGGTCGTCCGCAAGGGCGGCGGGAAGCTCCCGAAGGAGATCGGCTTCAAGCAGGCCTGCGCGATGATCCCCGAGGAGGCGATCGAGGTGACCCTCGACCGACCCGTCGTGCGCGAGCCCGGGAGGCGGCCGAGCGCCAACTACGCCGGCTTCGCCGACACCAACGCCGGCCTCCAATTCGCCGAGGTCGAGGTCGACACCGAGACCGGCAACGTCCGCGTCCTCAGGGTCGTGGCGGTGCAGGACTCCGGCAAGTACATCAACCCGAAGACGGCCGAGAGCCAGATCCGCGGCGGCGTGATCCAGGGGGTCAGTTACGCCCTCTTCGAACGCCGCATCATGGATCGCCACCACGGTCACATGCTGAACGCCGACCTCGAGACCTATCGGGTCGTCGGCGCCAAGGAGACCCCGGAGATCGACGTCGTGCTGGTCGACGTGGCCAACGGCAAGAACAACACCTCGGTGATGGGACTCGGCGAGCCGCCGACGATCGCCACGGCCGCGGCCATCGCGAACGCCGTCGCGAATGCGACCGGCGCGCGCGTGACCTCGCTGCCGATCACCCCGAAGAAGGTCCTCGAGGCGCTCGCCGCCAGGGAGAAGAACAAATGAAGTCCTTCAAGATGGCCCAGCCGAAGAGCCTCGAGGGCACGCTCTCGGTCCTGGGTGACGACGACGAGGCGGTGCTCCCGCTCGCCGGCGGAACCGATCTTCTCGCCATGATCAAGGAGAACATCGCGGCGCCCGCGATGCTCGTCAACCTGAAGGGAGTCGAGGGTCTCGGCGCCGTGACGGAGACGGAGCGCGGGCTCGAGATCGGCGCGCTGGTGAAGCTCACCGACCTCGCCGCGCATCCTCGCGTGAAGGCGGGCTGGCCCGGCGTCGCGATGACCCTGCGCGAGACCGCGACCCCGCAGATCCGCAACGTCGGCACGGTCGGCGGCAACCTCTGCCAGCGGCCGCGATGCTGGTACTTCCGCAACGAGCACTACGACTGCAAGAAGAAGGGCGGGACGCGCTGCTTCGCCCATGACGGCGAGAACGAGTATCACGCGGTCTACGGCAACGGCATCTGCTGCATCGTCCACCCCTCGAACCTGGCCGGCCCCTTCATCGCGCATGGCGCGCGCTTCGAGATCGCCGGCAGGGAAGGCAGCCGCGAGATCGACGCCGAGGCCTTCTTCGTGAGCCCCGACGTCAACGTGGGCCGCGAGAACCTGCTGCAGCCCGGCGAGATCGTGACCCGGGTCATCCTGCCGAAGAGTGGCGAGAACCGGCTCTCGGTCTACGTCGAGACCCGCGAGAAGCAGTCCTTCGACTGGGCGCTCTGCGGCGTTTCGGTCGTGATCACGACGGCCGGCGACGAGATCGAGTCGGCCCGTGTCGTCTACAACGCCGTGGCACCCACGCCGCTGCGTCGCCTCGACCTCGAGGGCATGCTCGAGGGTCGGCGCCTGAACGACCAGACGATCGACAAGGTCTGCGAAGCGGCACCGCTCGGCGCCAATCCCCTCGAGCAGAACGCCTACAAGTTGACGCTGATGAAAGCGGTGCTGCGCCGGGCGCTGCGCCGGTTGAAGGAGGCCTCCTGATGAGCGAGAAAGCCAAGGAGCGGGCCTTCCTGCCCGCCGACGTCTGCCCGGTGCTGCGCACGAAGTCCCTCTTCCTGAACAGCCACTACCGGACGACGCCCTTCGAAGAGCGTGCCCAGGCCGACGTGGCCCTCTTCTGGTGCGGGATCACGATGCAGAGCTACGGCCCGGACGAGTCCGACGCCGACCCGCGGACCTGCCGGCCGGGCCGCGGCTGCTGGTGCGGCGATCCCGAGGTCTGACCACACGGGAGTCCCGGGGGCCGGAATATCGGCCCCCGGCTTCGAATCGTCGGGTCGTCCTCTGACCCAAAGGAACCCCGAGATGAACACATCGCGCCCCTCCGCACCCGTCATCCTCGCCTGCGTCATCGGCTGCACGATCATCTGCGGCTGCATCGTCGCCTTTGGCCTCCTGAAGCCGGATCCGGCCGCCGACCCCGAGCTCGAGGCCGGCATCCAGTCCGAACTCGGCCGCCTCCGCCAGGACCTGGCCGACCGCGACCGGACCCTCGAGAAGATCCAGTCCGAGCTGGCCCAGCTCCGCGCGGCTCCGGCCGCGACGCCGGCGTCCCGCGGCCTGACCGAGGCCGAGGTCCGACGGATCGTCGCCGAGGCCGTCACCAACCGCGGCGAGATCGCGGCGAGCGTCGCCGAGGAGGTGGAAGAAGCGGAGGCCGGCGCCTTCGACCTCGGGCGGGAGCTCTCGGGGATGATCGCCCAGGAGTTCGACTGGGACGAGCGGCAGAAGGTCTGGGCGAAGATCAAGGAGAAGGGGCAGTTCAAGGAGGCGATCGCCTGGTTCAAGCAGCGCGCCAAGGACCTCCCCAACGACCCCGAGGCCCACGCCGACCTGGCCGACGCCTACCTGGCGCTGATCAACAGCGGCACCGTCGGCTACATGGAGATGGGTCCGATCTCGGCCGCCGCCGACAAGTCGCTCGACCGGGCGCTCGAACTCGACGACCACCACTGGCGCAGCCGCTTCAACAAGGCGATGTCCTACTCCTTCTGGCCCGACGCGATGGGCAAGAAGCCGGCGGCGATCCAGCACTTCGAGATCCTCGCGGGTCAGCAGAGCAAGGTCGCACCCGAACCGCAGCACGCGATGACGCACCTCTTCCTCGGCAATCTCTACGCCCAGCGCGGCGAGATGGACAAGGCGCGGCAGAACTGGAGCCGCGGCCTCGAGATCGACCCCGACAACGCCGACCTCAAGAAGCAGATCGCCTCCCATCCGCCCGCCGGGAACTGATTCCCGCCGGAACCCTCACGACGGGCGCCGCAGGAGCGCCGCTCTGACAGAGCGGCATCTTCAGACCGACGAGCATCGAATGCCGGCCTGTCTGGCCGGCGCTCCTCTCGAATGCCGGCCTGTCTGGCCGTCGCTCGAGCGATCGAGGGCGGTGATCAGGGCTGCTGGAGGGCACGCTGCAGGAGCAGGCAATCGGCGAGCACGAAGCTCGTCATCGCCTCGAGCACGGGGATGACCCGCGGCACGATGCAGGGGTCGTGACGACCCTGCCGCGCGACGTCACCGATCGACGAGGTGGGCTTGATGGAGGCGCGGAGCCGGATGGTCTCCCCGGTCGAGATGCCGCCGAGGATGCCGCCGAAATGGGCCGGGTCGGAGACGTAGCGGCTGCCGCGCATCGTCGCGGTCTCGAAGCCCGCACCGAAGGAGAACCCGGTCACCGCCCCCACGCTCATGATCGCGTCGGCGAGCCGCGCCTTCAGTTTGCCGAAGGTCGGATCGCCCAGGTTCGCCGGCGGACGATCGACGATGATCTCGACCAGGCCGCCGATCGAGTCGCCCTCTTCCTTCAACTTCGCCACGAGATCGGCCATCGCGGCCGCGGCCTCGCGGTCGGCGCAGCGCATCGGGTTGGCCTCGATCACGGCCGGATCGAAATGCCTGGCCTGCACGAAACCCACCGTGAGAGCGTGACCCAGGACACGGGTCTCGCGCGGCAGGATCTTCTCGGCGACGACTCCGGCGATGACGCGCGCGATCGTCTCGCGACCCGAGCTGCGGCCGCCGCCGCGATGGTCGCGATGGCCGTACTTGGCCGCGTAGGTCTGATCGGCGTGACCCGGCCGGGGCCGATCGCGCAGGTGCTCGTAGTCCGCCGAGTTCTGGCCCCGGTTGGCGACGAAGACGGCGAGCGGCGCTCCCGTCGTGCGCCCCTCGAAGACGCCCGAGAGGATCTCGGGGCGATCCTCCTCCTGCCTCGCGCTGGTGACGGCGCTCTGCCCGGGACGTCGCCGCGCGAGCGCGGGCAGGAAGTCCTCGACCTCGATTGCGAGGCGCGGGGGCACGCCGTCCAGCACGACGCCCACGCCGGCGCCGTGCGATTCGCCGAAGCTGGTCATGCGCAGGATTCGCCCGAAGGTGTTGTTCGCCATCTCATGTACTCGCGGATTGAAGCCGCTCGAGAACGCGCGCAAGGTCGCGCTCGCCCGTCGTCTCGCCGCTGAAGAGCTCGAACTGCGCCAGCGCCTGGGCGACCAGCATGCGCGATCCGTCCGAGACAGCATAACCGAGAGCCGGGGCTCGATTCATGAAGTCGGTGCAGCGACCGTAACGCAGGTCGAGAGCGAGGCCCCCGGGGCGCGCGCGCGGCAGGGCGACATCCGGGCGATCGGTCGGCAGGGCCCAGATCAACAGATCGACCTCGGAGGTCGCCAGCTCCTCGAGACCGGCCTGCGCGACGCCGAAATCCCTCGCGAGTCGCTCGCGCGCGGCGCGATCGCGCGCATGGACGCGGGTCCGACCCGCCCCCAGACGCGCGAGAGCCTCGAGCAGGGCGGGCAGCACGCCCCCGCTGCCGACGACGGCCACGCGATCGCGACCGCGAAACTCGGGATACCCATCGACGATGCCGACGACGTCGGTCTGGAATCCGCACCAGCGGCGCTTCCGCAGCACCGCGGTGTTGACCGATCCGAGGCGCGCGGCGAGCGGATCGAGCTCGTCCATGAGCTCGACGGCCTTCCGCTTCCAGGGGCTGGTGATCGAGAAGCCCTCGACGCCGAGAGCCGCCAGGTCGCGAAAGGACGAGATCGGGTCCGAGGTCGGAAAGGCGGCGTAATCCGCGCGCAGGCCGTGGTCCTGCAGCAGACCGCGGTGGATCGCCGGCGAGAGCGTCCTCATCCCCGGACCGCCGAGGATGCCGAAGAGGCGCGGCGGGGTCGCGCCCGCCAGACGCCGATGTTCGGCCAGGGTCAACTGTCCCGGTGCGCTGGCGCCGGCCTCGTCGAGGCAGGCGTAGGTCCAGGCGTTCAGGCCGACGCCGAGCAGGCGGTCGAAGCGGGCGAGCGGCCCCATCGCCGTGATCACGATCGGCCCTTCGACACCCAGCTCGTGCCGGAGGCCCTCCAGATCGAGCAGCTGGGCGGGCTCGCTCGGGGTGACGGCGAGCTTGACGACGTCCGCGCCGGTCGCGCGCAGACGCCGCGCCCGGCGGCGAAGCTCCTGCGGACTCGGCATGCGCTCGTGGTCGTGAAAGCTCGCGATGAGCCCGCATCCCCTCGGCCGCGGAAAGGGTGCGGCTTCGCCGTCCTCGAGATCGAGCTGGGCGATGCGCAGCGCAGACGAACGGGCCAGCGCGCCGAGGTCGCCGCCGCGGGGCGCGAGCACGAGCGGCAGCGGCGACTCGAACGGAGCGAGGCCCGGGCTGAGATCACCGCGGATTTCGAGCATGGCGGCGCCGGCCTCTCGCGCGCGCTCGGCGAACACCCTCGGATCGGATGCCGCGGCGGGCGGCAGGGTCACCAGGTACAAAGGCGTCTCAACTCCTCGATGACGAGAGCGACCTGCTCCTCGGTCACCAGACCGGGCGGCACGCGGATGCGCGCCGCGGACTTGAAGATGGGCAGGCGACGCTCGTGGATCTCCTCGAGTTCCTCGAGCGTTCCTCTCGACGTGAGTGCCGGCCGCGGCGGATCGCGCTTGATGCGTTCGCGGATGATCGCCAGATCCTCGTCGATGTGGATCACGATTCCGCGCTTGACGACGATGTCGCGCGTGGCCGGGTTCTCGAGAGAGCCGCCGCCGATGGCCAGGATGCGCCCGGGCTTGATCTCCTCGGCGATGATCATCGCCTCCGCGCGGCGGAAGGCCGGCCAGCCCGACTTCGCGACGTAGTCGAAGAGCGATCCGTTCTTCGACTCGAAGACCTCGTCGGTATCGACCACCGCCGACTCGAGCCGTTCCGCGAGTTCACGCGCGAGACGGCTCTTGCCGCTCGCGCGCATGCCGACGACGACGATCGCCTGGTGCTTCTCGCGAATCCTCTTCAGGTGAGCGAAGAAATCGGGATAGCTCTTGGCGACGCAGCGGCTGTTGCGCAGGGAGAATCCGGGGTGGAGCGAGCCGATGACGCTGAGCGCCATCGCGAGGCGATGGTCCTGTTCGGGATCGAATTCGGCCGGTTCGAGTTTCCTCGTGCCGGTCACGACGAGACCGTCTTCCTCTTCCTCGATCTCGATGCCCGCTTTCCTGAACTCGCGCGCGGTGATCGCCAGACGATCGCACTCCTTGTAGCGGAGATTCGCCGCACCGATGAAGCGAGTCCGGCCCTCGCGACGTGCAGCCAGCACGGCGAGGTTCATCAGCTGATCCGGTGTCGCGGCCATATCGATCTCGAGATCACCGTTCCCACGCAGTGCCGCGATGAGTTCGGGAAGGCGGCGATCGGCCTGACGCGAGTTGTCCTTCAGGTTCCGTCCCAGGAAGCGCCCGGAGGTGAGTTCGGCCAGGACCATGAAGGCGCCCGCGGCGCTCCAGTCGCCGTCGATGCGCACGAGTCCGGGCGACTGGGCCCGGATCGGCGCCACGCGATAGAGCGGACCTTCGACTCCGGCACGGATGCCGAAACGGGCCATCGTGTCGCGGGTCAGTGCGACGTAATCGGCGGAGGCGGTCTCGCCTTCCAGCTCGATCTCGAGTCCGCCCTCCAGGACATGGCCGACGAGGAGCAGCGACGACAGGAACTGGCTCGAACGCGAGGCATCGAGCGAGACGCGGCCGCCCTGTCGACGGCCGCCGACGACGGTCACCGGCAGCCCTCCGTCGGTATCGCGAATCTCGACGCCGAGGCTGCGCCAGGCGTCGAGAAGCGGCGAGATCGGCCGCCGTCTCAGGTAGGGATCGCCCGTGAGCGTCCACTCCCCGGGAACCAGCGCCGCGACCGAGACGAGGAATCGCACGACGGTCCCGGCGTTGCCGCAGTAGATCTCGGCCTCGTCCTCGGTATCGGCGATGCCGCCCATCACCTCGATCGTTCCCTTCGCGGCATCGAGAACGTCGACCTCGAAACCCAGCGCCATGAGTCCCTCGACCATGTACAGGACGTCGTCGCCGAGAGTCGCCCTCTCGAGACGGGTCACGCCCTGCCCGAGCGCCGCGAGAACGAGCGCGCGATTGGCCTCCGACTTCGAGCCCGGGAGATCGAGCTCGCAATCGAAGGGCATGGACAGGGTTTCGATCGGACGGACCGACTTCATCGCAGGCGCTCCAGGTCGCGGTATTCGAGAGTGCGGATGTCGCCCTGGCCGATCCGGATCGGGACCGCGACGCGGACATCTCCACGGCTGTTCTTCTTGTCGCGCCTCATCGACTGCCAGAGGTCGTCGAGACGCAGCAGAGCCTGCGGGATCGCGACCGGCAGCCCGGCGCTGGCGAGGAGGGCCTCGATGCGCGCGCCCTCCAGGCCGAGCATCTCGAGTTCACCGATCATGCCCAGCGCGACGGCATCGCCGTGCGCGACCCGATATCCGGATATCGACTCCAGGGCATGCCCGAGGGTGTGACCGAAGTTGAGCAGCATGCGACGTCCGCTCTCGCGCTCGTCCTCGCGGACGACGGCGAGCTTCAGTCTGATGCCGGCCTCGATGGCCGACTCGACCACGAGGGGGTCGCGCCCCTTGAGGTCACCGATGACACCTTCGAGGTGGTGGAAGGTCTCCTCGTCGAGGATGGCGGCCATCTTGATCAGCTCGGCGAGCCCCTGGCGGAACTCGTGATCCGGCAGGCCGTCGATCCAGGTCGGATCGCAGAGGACGAGATCGGGCTGACGGAAGAGCCCCAGGACGTTCTTGGTGTCGTCGAGATCGACGGCCGACTTGCCGCCGATCGCGGCATCGACCGCGGCCAGGAGACTGGTCGGGAGGAGCGCACAGGCCATGCCGCGGAAGTAGATCCCGGCGAGGAAGGCGCCGAGATCGAGCACCGCGCCGCCGCCGAGAACGACCAGCATGGACCCGCGATC
>JBFIHP010000046.1:0-10305 GCA_041601735.1 Planctomycetota bacterium
CCACCGTGCTCGAGCTCGCGGGCGTCGCGGCGGCCGCCGGTGAGGGCGACGAGGGTCCCGAGATCGACGGCATCTCGCTCGCCGCGCACCTGAGATCGGGCGGCCGGACCGCCCTCGACCGCGAGGCCCTCTTCTGGCACTTCCCGCACTACCGCGGCAGCATCGGCCCCTACGGCATCGTGAGGCGCGGGAAGCACAAGCTCATCAAGTGGTACGAGGGCCCGAGTTTCGAGCTCTACGACCTCGTCGCCGATCCGGGAGAAGCCCGCGATCTCGCGGCGGCGGAGCCCGAGCTCGTCGCCGATCTCGACCGCCTCTTGAGCGCACACCTCGAACGCGTGGGGGCGAAACTCCCGCGCACGAATCCGGACTTCGCCGGCGCTCCCGAGGCGGCGGCGCCCGTGAAGCGACCCGCCCGCGGCTACGAGATCCCCGTGGTCGACATCGCGGGCGAGACCGCGCGCCAGATCGTCGTCGACCGCGAGGCGGGCCAGTACCTCGGCCATCCCACGACGGTCCTCCTGGAGGACGGGCGCACGATGATCTGCGTCTACCCGAAGGGCCACGGCGGCGGCGTCATCGTCATGAAGCGGAGCGAGGACGGCGGCCTGACCTGGAGCGAACGTCTCCCCACGCCGAAGAGCTGGGCGACCTCGAAGGAGGTGCCGACGATCCATCGCGTCGTCGATCGCGAGGGCAAGCGCCGCCTGATCCTCTGGTCGGGGCTCCATCCCGCGCGCCGCGCCGTCTCCGAGGACGACGGACGGACCTGGAGCGAGCTCGAGCCCGCGGGCGACTGGGGCGGCATCGTGGTGATGGGCTGCCTCGAGCGGCTTGCCAACGGCGACCATCTCGCCATGTTTCACGACGACGGCCGCTTCTTCACGGCCGGCGGCAAGCTCCGGAAGCCGCCCTCGATGCGGCTTTATCAGACCATCTCGACGGACGGCGGCCTGACCTGGCGGCAACCGGAACTCGTGCTGGAGAGCGCGCCGCAGATGCTCTGCGAGCCGGGCATCGTTCGATCGCCGGACGGCGGCAAGCTGGCCGTGCTCCTGCGCGAGAACAGCCGCACGCGGAACTCCTTCGTCATCTTCTCGACCGACGAGGGCAAGACCTGGTCCGAGCCGCGCGAGCTGCCGGCCGCGCTCACCGGTGATCGACACGTCGCGCGCTACGCGCCGGACGGTCGCCTCTTCGTCACCTTCCGGGACACGACCCACGAGAGCCAGACGAAGGGCGACTGGGTGGGCTGGGTCGGCAGCTTCGAGGACATCGAGCGCGGTCGAGAGGGCCAGTACCGCGTGCGGATCATGGACAACCACCACGCCTGGGACTGCGCCTACCCCGGCCTCGAGCTGCTCCCGGACGGCAGCTTCGTGACCACCAGCTACGGCCACTGGACCGCGGGCGAGGAGCCCTACATCGTCTCCGTCCGCTTCAAGCTCGCCGAGCTGGACGCGCGGCTCGAGGACTGATGGAAGGGGGCCGCGACCAGGCCTGCTTCTGGAGCGCCGACGAGCATCGAAGGCCGGCCTGTCGGGCCGGCGCGCCTGTTGCGCGGTGCCGGAGCTCGAACCCGGGCGGGTCCTATTGCCCCTCGGGCGGCTCCCAGAGCTCGACCTTGTTGCCCTCGGGGTCGATGACCCAGCCGAACTTGCCGTAGTCCGACTCGTCGATCTTGTCGAGGACCTCGCAACCCTCGGCCTTCAGGACCTTCACCAGCGCGAGGAGATCCTCCACGCGGTAGTTGATCATGAAGGGAGACTCGCTCGGGGCGAAGTGCGCGCTCTCCCGCGGGAAGACCGACCAGACCGTCATCCCGCCGCTGGGTTTGCCTTCGGAGTCGGCCCAGCTGAAGGCGGTGCCGCCCCAGTCCTGGACGTCGATGCCGAGGTGACGCTTGTACCAGGCCTGCAGCGCCGGCGCGTCCTTCGCGTAGAAGAAGATCCCGCCGATGCCCGTGACTCGCTTCATCTGATGCTCCGACTTGCGGGGACGAGAGGGTTCGTCTGCCTGCTGCGACCCGACGATAGCGTTCTTCTCCGGGCGGTGACTCCCCTTTTTCGGAGACTCGTTCCTCCGAGAGCCGGCTTTCGGGGAGGGCCCATCACGAAGCGCCCGCAGCCTGGAGAGCCCCTGGGCCGCGTTCGCCGTCAGATGGGAGCTTCAGGGCTCGATCGATCGCTCCCGACGGGCTTCGCCGGCGAGGAATCGGCCCGCGACGGACATCGGGCCCTGACGCCCTGCCTTCGCTCCCGTTATGATCGCCCTTTCGGCAGGCTGCATCGCGATGACCCGACGGAGTTCCGGCCAGGAAACGCTCGGGGCAGGGTGCGACCCAGGTAGAGCGACGGATGGCTCATGGCTGATGAACCTCTCGATCGCGACGACGCGGCGGCGGACGTCTCGAGCCGGCCCGGCTCCGAGGGCGGGATCGAGATCCCCGACTTCGACCTCGAGGCCGAGATCGGGCGCGGCGGCATGGGCGTCGTCTACCGGGCACGGCAACGCTCGCTGCGACGGACGGTGGCGCTCAAGACCATCACGCCGGGGCGCCTCGAGGGGCAATCGGCCGTCGAACGCTTTCGCCGGGAGGCCGAAGCCGCGGGGCGGCTGAGCCACCCGAACATCGTCCCGGTCTACGAGTTCGGATCATCTCGCGGCACCCATTACTTCACCATGGGCTTCGTCGAGGGGCAGAGCCTGGCAACCAGGCTTCAGGCGGGACCCTTGCCGGAACGCGAGGCGGTCCAGATCCTCCGAGATGTGGCTCGCGCGATCCAGTACGCCCACGAGCAGGGCGTCGTGCACCGGGACCTGAAGCCGGCCAACGTCCTTCTCGATCGCTCCGGTGTCCCGCGCGTGACGGACTTCGGGCTCGCCAAGAACATCGACCAGGAAGACGGTCTCACCATGAGCGGCGACATGCTCGGCACACCGAGCTACATGCCGCCGGAGCAGGTGATCGGCAACACCGGCAACATCGGCCCCGGGTCGGACGTCTGGGGCCTCGGCGCGATGCTCTACGCCCTCTTGAGCGGCCGCCCTCCCTTCGTCGGGCGCACCGTCATCGACACCGTACGTCAGGTGCTCGAGCATGAGCCGATTCCGCTCCGGGTCATCGCGCCCGACGTGAGCCGGGACCTCGACCTCATCGTCAGCAAGTGCCTGCAGAAGCCCATCGAACTCCGCTATCGGTCGGCGGGTGCCCTGGCCGACGACCTCGACGCCTTCCTCGTGGGCGGGACCATCAGCGCGGCCTCGGCGCGCTTCAGCGACCTCGTCGCACGGTGGCTCGGCGACACGCCGCAGGGTCACGTCCTCGACTTCTGGGGGCCTCTCTGGCTCGCTCAGGGGATCTTCCTCTTCGTCATGATGCTCACGGCCCAGATCCTCCTGTGGGCGGAGGTGAGCTCGCGTCTGCCCTACGCCCTGGCCCTCGTTCTCAGCTTCGTCGCCTGGTCGCCCATCTTCATCTACCTTCGCCGCAGACGGGGCCCGATCACGCACTCGGAGCGCCAGCTCGCCCACATCTGGGGCGGCAACCTCCTGTCCATGGCCGGCGTCCTCGTCGCCGAGACGATCCTGGGGCTTCCCGTCCTCACGCTCGCGCCGCTCATGCTCCTGATGGGAGCGGCGACGACCTTCGCGATGGCCGCGATGCTCTCGGGGGTCTACTACCTCCACACGGCAGCCCACCTCGTGGGTGTCGGCCTGATGATCGTCGTTCCGGAGTTCAAGATGTTGATCGTCGGCCTCATCGCGAGCGCCGCCTTCGTGATCCCGGGACTGCAGATCCTGCTGCGCTCGCGGGCTCGACCCGACCGGTCCGGGAGTCATGAGAGCTTCCACTGGAGCGTCGAGGCGGACGACTCGAAGACTCATGGCGAGGCCCGCGACGACTGAGGTGCGCTGATCACCACCTGACGGTGCCGGGCGGGTACCGGACTTCGGGGGGATGCGGTTATGATCTCCGGCAACATTCGCGGTCGCACGCGGGCTGGTCATTCCTCTACCGATACCCCCTCGATGGACACATGAGACAGACTCTCGGACTGCTGATCCTCCTCGTCTGCTGCGCCTGCGCCTCCGGCCCGACCGGAGAATCCGAGGCCCCCTCGAGATCGTTCCGCGTCGCGCTCTGGATGCACGGCAAGGGCACGTGGTCGGATGCCGAGTGGCAGGCCGAATTCGCGCGCTTGAGGGAGGCGGGCTTCAGCGACCTCTTCATCGGCGCCGGACCGGAGGAGCTCCGGCGCATGGTGAGGCTCGGTGGCGAGCAGGAGATGCGGATCCACGGCTGGATCTGGACCCTCAACCGGCCGGGCGACAAGGTCGCGCAGGAGCATCCGGACTGGTACGCGGTCAACCGCAAGGGCCAGAACAGCCTCGAGTACCGGGCCTACGTCAACTACTACCAGTGGTTGAGCCCCTTCAGCGCGGGCGCGCGCGAACACGTCAAGCGCAACATCGCCGCCGTCGCCGAGGTCGAGGGCCTGGCCTCCGTGCATCTCGACTACGTCCGCTACTGCGACGTCATCCTCGCCACCGGCCTGCAGCCGAAGTACGGGCTCGTTCAGGATCACGAGATGCCGGAGTACGACTTCGGCTACCACCCCGAGGCGCGCAGGCTCTTCGAGGAGAAGTTCGGGGTCGATCCGATGATGATGCCGAACCCGCAGCTCAGCAACGAGTGGCGGCAGTTTCGCCTCAACGCCGTCACCGATCTGGTGAACGAGCTGGTCCTCATAGCGCACGCGAAGGGCACAAAGATCAGCGCCGCGGTCTTCCCCTTCCCCGAGATGTCGCGGCAGATGGTGCGGCAGGACTGGGACAAGTGGAAGCTCGACCTCTTCCTGCCGATGATCTACCACAACTTCTACGAGAAGGACGTCGAGTGGATCGGCTTCTGCACGCGCCAGGGCGTTCGCGATCTCGACGGCCGGGCCGAACTCCTGAGCGGGCTCTACCTGCCCGCGCTCTCCGCCGACGAGCTCGAGGCCGCCGTGCGCGCATCGCTCGCGAACGGCGCCGCCGGCGTCTCGCTCTTCGATCGCAATTCGCTCACGGACGAGAAGCTCGCGCGCATCGAGAAGCTCGTCGCGGAGCCCCGGCGATGATGCGGAAGGGCTCCGTCATCGCGCTCGCAGCCGTCCTCGTCACCGCGCTCGCCGGCTGCGGCACGACGGCCGCTCCGGCCGAGGAGACGATTCCGCGGCGCTACGTCTGCCAGCGACCCTCCGCAGCCCTCGTCCTCGACGGCCGGCTCGACGACGAGGCCTGGGCCGACGCGGTCTGGAGCGGCGACTTCGTCGACATCGAGGGCGACCTCAAACCCGCCCCGCTTCACCGCACGCGCGTGGCGATGCTCTGGGACGAGGGCTACTTCTACATCGGGGCCCGGCTGGTCGAGCCCCAGCTGATGGCCTACCTGACCGAGCGCGAGTCGATCATCTTCCACGAGAACGACTTCGAGGTCTTCATCGATCCGGACGGCGACAGCCACCGCTACGTCGAGCTCGAGGTGAACGCCCGGGGGACGATCTGGGACCTTCTGCTGCAGCGGCCCTACCGCGACGGCGGCGGCGTGGACTCGGCCTGGAACATCGAGGGCCTCGTCTACCAGTACGACCTGCAGGGAACGCTCAACGACCCCTCGGACCTTGATGAAGGTTGGACCCTCGAGATCGCCATCCCCTGGACCGCGATCGAGGACTTCGCTTCTCACCCGGGGCCGCCGCGAGAGGGCGAGCAATGGCGGGTCAACTTCTCGCGGGTGCAGTGGCTCTGGGATGTGAAGGACGGCCGCTACGTCAAACGACTCGACGCCGCCGGCAAGAAGCTGCCGGAGTTCAACTGGGTCTGGTCGCCGCAGGGCAAGATCGCGATGCACATGCCCGAGATGTGGGGCTTCGTGCAGTTCTCGATGAAGACGGCCGGAAGCCCCGACCGCTTCGTGATCGACCCCGAGCAGGCGACGCGGGATCGGCTCCGCGCCTTCTACCATGCCCAGCGCCGCTTCCGAGGAAACGAGAAGCGCTACTGCGCCGACCTCTCGGACGAGAACTTCGACCGGCCTGAAGGCGACCGAGGCGAGGACCTGCCGCAGGTCACTCTGATCGAGAAGGGCTACCGGATGTCGCTTCCGCGCGCGGACGGCGCCGGCCGGCACCACATCGACGAGAGCGGCCGGCTCTGGTCCAGCACCGACTGACCGCCGCGATCAGAACTCGATCCGGTGGATCTTCTCGCCGACCCTGATCCGGACGACGTCCTCCTCGATCTCGAAGTCGAAGCCGGCCCGCCAGTCCTCGGGGTCGATCGGGGCTCGGCTGCCGCGGCTCGCCTGACAGAGATGGATCGTCCGGCCGGCCTGCAGGCGCAGGATCTGATGCGGCAGGAGGAAGAAGCGCTCCCGCGTGTGGAAGTCGGTCTCGCCGAGGTAGCCCTCGTCCTCGATCGTCAGCTCGCTCTCCGGCACGGGCATGATGCAGAGGATGCTCTGACCGCGGTCGCCCGCGACGCTGATCAGGTCCTTGCCCCGGGTGACCTTCGGCCTCTCGTCGCTGAAACCGAGGGCGTAACCGCCGAGGTGCAGCACCGCGTCCTCCGGGAGTTCCTTCGGCGTCACGATCCGGGTGACTCGGAAGAGGGTCTCGCCCACCGGTAGGATCAGATGATCGAGGGTCAGGCCGGGCAGCGCCGCGCCGAAGGCCTCGCGGCGCCTCCCGATCTCCGGCAGCTCGCGGTCCCAGTCCTCGATCACCGGGTAGTGGGACCTGCTCTCGATGCGCAGCACCGCCATCTGGTCGCAGGGGACGTAGGCGAGCGTGCCGACCACGAAGCCGAGATGGGAGTGGTAGGCCTGCTTCGAGTACTTCGCGCGGTAGCTCGGCTCGGCCCAGCCCTTCGCCATGTCCACCGCGTGGTTGATCAGGATGACGCTGCCGGTCTCCTTGGTGCCGACGGTCTTCCAGCCCTGCGTCGGCATCGGATGCACGAAGGAGCTCCGTTCCACCGGCAGCGGCTCCTCCTCGGCCGTCCAGAAGGGATCGTCATCGGCGAGGCGCCAGAGCTCGCCGAAGGTCTGCATCGTCCAGTAGGTGCTGCCCGGGTAGTTGTAGACCTCGCGGATGCGCAGCGAACCTTGGCCGCTGAGAGTCTGCAAAATGCGCTTGTTGGCGAGATCGATCGCGCCGTTTCCGAGGTAGTGATGGACGTGCAGGCGGACGGCGCGACGGATGAGGCCGGGCGAGACTTTGCTGAAGCCCAGGCGATGGGCCTGCACCAGCGAGGCCAGCCGCGCGAACTTGTAGGTGATGCTGCGGCCGTACTCGGGATGCGAGCCGTCGCGGCCCAGGCTGTAGGGCTGATGGGCGGTGACGTCCCGGATGATCGCCGGGATCTTCGCCGCGATGTCGGGGTGGCGGGCGCGATCGTATTCCCACCAGAGTCCGAAGTGGGTGGCGAAGACCCAGTAGCTGTAGTCGTCGTACTTGACCCCTTCACCGTCGCTGAAGGCACCCTCGCCGCGATACATCGCGAGACAGCTCGCGAGGTTCTCGCGCAGGATCTCCTCGTCTATCTCGAAGCCGAGACGCTCGCGGGTGACGGCGGCGAGCGCGTGGAAGAGGTTCCAGTTGTTGCTGCGGTGACCGGTCGCCGGCAGCCTCAGCCACTCGGCGGCGTTCGCGGCGAAGTCCTTTGGCAGGTCATCCGGGAAGCTCGCGACGGACGCGAGCGCGGCCAGGCCCATGGGCGGCGCCTCGACGCTGTACTGGTTGCCGTTCTTCGCGCCCCAGGCGAAGCCGAGATCCCAGTAATCTTCGTGCTCGGGATCGGTGGCGTGCGCGACGCCGTCGACCATGAGCCTCTGGAGATCGACGACGCCCTTCCCGTGCTTCAGACGCTTCGCTCTCCCCGGTCGCGCGAACCAGCCCGAGAGCGACCAGAGCATGCGGCTCACGAGCTCGGGGTCGCCCCGTCGCCCTTCCGGCGCCTGGAGCCAGCGCTGCCGATCGCCCTCGGGCACGATGCTGCCCCAGGCCCGCCCCGGAGTCAGCGCCGCGGCATAGCCCTCGACCAGCTCCAGCCAGAGTTCGAGCCAATCCCCGCGCGTGCAGGGCGCGGCGAAGCGCTCGACCAGGTCCCGGCGCCCGGCGGTCGGGAGCAAGCCGGGCAATTCGAAGTTCAGGGCGAAGAGGGAGACCGCCCCGAGACCGGTCCGGATGAACTCACGCCGCTTCATGCTCTCGTCCTCAATCGACCTCGAGGGGGTGATTCTCTTCGAAGCGGATGCGCAGGACGCGGTCCGCGAAGGCCTCGCGGGACGCGACATCCACCTTCTGCCAGATCGCGCCGGCGGCGTAGGTGACCGACGCGTCGAGATCCGGCGCCAGGATCTTCAACAGGTGCTGATCGAGCTTGCGTCGTTCCGAGGGCAGCTCCGGCCCGTGCAGGAGGAAGGTGCCGATGTGGCCGTGCTCCTTCGCCATGATCGGATCCCAGTAGGCGATGCTGCTGTCGCTGATTCCGACAGGATTGTGATTCGCATCACGGATCACCAGACCCGCGGCCGGCCTGATGCCGGCGGCATCGCCCTCGACCCTGAAGCTCGAGCGGACGCCGAAGTGGTGGTCTCCCGCGTCCATCGTGACGACCCGCGTCTCGCGGATCTTCGCGCCTCCCACCGCGACCGGGGGGTAGCTCAGCCTGAAGCTCAGGCGCAGCGGGCCGACGAAGAGGACCTCGGCTTCTTCGAAGACGCTCGAGCTGACGAGCTTGCCGTCAGGCCCGAGGTAGCCGAGCCCGCCGCAGCCCAGCGACGAGCCGACCGCGTAGCCGTCGAGGCCCTCGCCCCGGTCCTCGTGGTAGGACTCGCCCGCGGCATACCAGCCGTCGGCCACGGGGCGACGCACCGATTTGGTCCAGACGTCGATGCCGCCGCGTGCGCCCTCGGCGGCGAGCGCCGGGCCGTAGGCGCGATAGGCGATGCGGTCGTTCTCCCAGCTGAAGTCGTCCTTGCGCTCCGGTACCAGCCGGGCCCGTAGGCGACTCCCGGGGTAACGCGGCAGCGCGCCCTCGAAGCGGCAGAGTTCGAAGCGATGACGCGTCCCGGGCAGGAGGTCGGCGCGGAAGAGCATGAGCTCGGGCGTCCCGTCGCCGTCGGCATCGATCTCCTGCACGACCGAGAAGCGGCCGGTCCGGCCGTCGCGCAGGCCGACTCGGCCGGGTCGGACCGGTCCGAGGCGGGCCTCGATCAGATCCCAGGGGATCTCGATCACCTCGTTCAGCCGAACCTGACCCGAGTCGTTCGCGACGAAGCAGTCGGCGCGCCTCGCCTCGCGCAGGATGACCAGCTGGTGCAGCTCGTGCGCGGCCTGCAGGAAGCCGCCGACGCCGTAGACCGCGGTCATGTCGATGGTCACCTTCTTCGGGTTCTCGCCGATGGGCTGGACGAAGCCGAGCTTGCCGTCCGCGTGCACCGAGCGGACCAGGCGCCGCCAGGCGTTGAAGGCGACCTCGCCGTAGTCCGCCCCGTCGAGCAGGCCGTTGTTGATGCCGAAGAGGAACCCGTAGCAGAAGAAGGCCGTGCCGGAGGACTCGGGCGCGCTGAAGGAGGCGGGGTCGAGGAGCGAGGAGCGCCAGGAGCCGTCCTCCTGCTGGATGGCCTTCAGCTTCGCCGCCATCTTCCGGAAGACGCGCCGCATGTTCTCGGCCTCGGGATGCCCCTCGGGGAGATGCCGGAGGAGGTTGCAGAGGCCGGCGAAGACCCAGCCGTTACCCCGCGACCAGAAGACCTTCTCGCCGTTCGCCTCGCGCTGGTCGAAGTACTTCGAGTCGCGCCAGTAGAGCCCGCTCTCCTCATCGTAGAGATAGGCGGTCGTCTTCTCCCAGAGTTCGACCATGACGTCGAGGAAGCGACGGTCGCCGGTGGCGGCGAAGAGGCCCGCGAGCGTGGGCGGGCCCATGTAGAGCGCGTCGCACCAGGCCCACTCACGCATGTGGATGTTGTTGACCCAGAGCAGCGATTCGTCGTGCGGTCGCTCGATGAAGGCCGTCATCGTCTGGAGGGTCGGCGCGAGCTGCGCGGGGATCTCGTCCCGGAGGTAGTGCCAGAGGTGGAGCTGGCCCACGCAGTGATCGTCGGCCATGCCCGCGCGCGGTCCGAGCTTGAAGCCGAGATCCCGCGAGACGCGCTCGAGCGCCTCGAGGTAGCGCTCGTCGCCCGTCGTCTCGGCATGGGCTAGGAGCCCCGTCCAGAGGGCGGCATCGGTCCAGTCCCAGTCGGCCGCCCGGTAG
>JBFIHP010000047.1:0-10227 GCA_041601735.1 Planctomycetota bacterium
AGAGAGCCCCGGACCGCGAGGCGATCCGGGGCTCTTGCGTCTTCCGGACCTACGGTGCCAGGCACTTTCCGCCGGGGCGCATGACGAATCTGGAACTCGGACGAAGGGGAGAGCGCCCCGGCAGAAAGGTCCAGGCACCCTACGTCCGCTCGACTCCGGTCGTTGGCGGCTTTCCGGCAGCCCCTGAAGCCGGCGCTCCAGAAGAAAGAAGAGAGCCCCGGACCGCGAGGCGATCCGGGGCTCGTGCGTCTTCCTGTCCGCGAACGATCAGAGGATCGTCAGGACCTCGCCGAGGGCGTCGGTGCGGATCAGGTAGTTGTTGTGCTCGGAGATCTTCGAGATGATCGGGATGTCATCCTTGTCGCCGAGCAGACCCAGCGCGACCGCCGCGAAGGCGCGCGTCGAGTCCTGGAACTTGTCACGCTCCTTCAGGAACTTGATCAGGGTCGGAACCGCGCTGCGATCGCCGATGAAGCCGAGACCCTGGGTCACGGCGCCATGGACCGCGAGGCTGTTCTCCGAGGCCTCGATCTCCTTCTGAAGGACCTTGACCGCATCCTTGTCGCCCATGAGACCCAGCGCGATCGACGCGTTGCGGCGCAGATCGATGTCGCCCTTGTCGGAGACCGTGCGACGGATCTCCGGCGTGGCGGCGGTGTAGCGCATGAGGCCCAGCGCGATGCAGAAGTGCGAGCGGAGCGAAGCCTGACCGCCGTCCTTCAGCGCCTCCAGGATGTCGGCGCCGGCCGTGTCGTAGCTCATGAGACCCAGGGCGATCGCATTGGCGCCGCGGATGTCAGGATTCTTCTCGGCCTTCAGGAACTTGTGCAGATCCTCGCAGATCTCGCCCTTCGAGGGGTCGGTCGGGTTCTGGTACATGTAGACGCCCATGCCCAGAGCGGAGTAGCTGCGCTCGAAGATGTTGCCCTTCTTGGTCATGCGCGCGAGGAGGTTGCGGTTCTCCTCGCCGCCGATCTCGGCGAGCGACATGATCGCGAAGTTCTTGGCGCCGAGGTCGGCGCCGCTCTTCACCAGCTTCTGCAGACCGTCGACCGCGTCCTTGTCCTCGGGCTTGGCGATGACGCCGAGCGCCATGGCGCAGGACTGGACGACCGCGTTCTGCTTGTCCTTCAGACCCTTGGTCAGGTGCGGGAGGGCCGCCGGATTGCCGATCTTCGCGAGCGAGGTCGCGGCGTAGGCGCGCGCCCAGGCCTGGTTGCCCTTGTCCTCGAAGAAGTCGATGAGAGCCGGGACGGCCTCCGTCGCCTTCATGATGCCGAGGGCGACGATGGGCGTGATCTGGAGATCGCGCTGCTTCTCGTTCTCCCTGGCCTTCATCATCTCGATCAGGGCGCTGACGGCCTGGGTGTCGCTGAGGTCGTTCTCGCGGGCGCCGATGAGCCCGATGCCCATGGCCGCGAAGGCCCGGGTACGGGTGTCGATGCCGTTGGTCTGATCGACCCACTTGCGGGCCTCGGGGGTGTCGTTCATGACCGCGATGAGGGTCGGGATGGCCTCCTTGTTGCCGAGGATGCCCATGGCGAGGAAGCTGGACTCGCGGACCTGCTTGTGCTCGTCAGCCATGAGGGTCTTCAGATCGGCGAGCGATTCCGGCATGCCGGTCTTGCCCAGCGCGATCAGCGCCGCCGCACGGGTGTCGTAGAAGGGGTCCTTGAGCGCGTACTTCAGCACCGGGTTGATCTGCTCGCGAATCATCTTCGCGTTGACCTTGGTGACGTCGTCGCCGCCGAAGGCGTTACCGGCGAACAGGTCGGCGTTGTCGGTCTCGTTCTCCTCGGAACGGATCTTCGCCTTCAGGTTCAGGTACTTGTCGTCGTTGAAGAACCACCAGGCCGCCCAGGTCAGGTTGGCATCGGTGGCCGCCTTGCGGTAACCGCCGGGGGTCGAGCCGCCGCCGGGAACGGCGCCGCCGGTGGCGCCGGGAGCCGGAGCTCCGCTCGGGGGCGAGCCGGGCGAGCCGGGAGTGGGGGAGCCGGGGCCGGTCGTACCGCCGCCGACGGGACCGGTGGTTCCACCGGGAGAGCCGGTGCCGCCGCCCGCGGGGCCGGGACCGGGTCCGGGAGTACCCGCGCCGGCCGGGGCGAAGCCGCCGCTCGAACCGCCGCCGGCAGGACCGGAGTACTGTCCGCCGTGGGCGAGCGCGACGCTGGCGAGCAGCGCGAACAGGCCGACGATCGAGAACAGTTGAACGAATCGCATCATCAGAAACCTCCTCCTGGGAGAACCAAGTCTCGAGCGGGCCCTTGCTGGGCCCGAGTCCCCTGATCGACCAGACGATCCCGGGGCGCTCCTTCTACATGAGCAAGAGTGATGCCAAGCGTCCGGGACGCCTCCGGAAAGCCGAGAACGGGATTATCCCCCTCAAAACAATGGACTTAGAGTCGGATTTCTCGTTTCGAGCCGGACCGGGAGCGCCCCGGGGGACCGAAAGGGAGACGGTCGGGGTTACGGCAACGTCACGACGTTTCTTCCCGGTAACGACACCGTCGGGTCGCCGCGGCCAGGGGCGTTACGTTGTGCAGGCGGCCCGGGCTCCGTAGAACGTGGCCACCGGGAGGGTTCCGAACGCGATGCGGCTGGCGCTGGGACAGATCGACACGACTCAGGGCGCGCCGGAGCTGAACCGCCGGGCGATCCTCGCACTGGCGCGACGTGCCGCCCAGGCGGGCGCCGAGCTCCTGGTCCTGCCCGAACTGAGCCTCCCGGGCTACTGCCCGAAGGACCTGCTGTACCACGAGGATTTCCTGGTCCGGGTCGAGCGCGAGACCGAGCGTCTCGTCGCCCAGCTCCCGCCGGAACTCCCGACCCTCTTCGGCAGCCTCACCCGCCCCGCGGAGGCCTCCGGCCGGCGCCTCCTCAACGCGGCCCTGCTCGCTCGCGGCGGCCGGATTCGACTCGTCGCCACCAAGCGCTTCCTGCCCAACTACGACGTCTTCGACGAGGCGCGTTGGTTCATCCCGGGCGGGGCGGCGGAGCTGGTCGAACTGGGCGGCCTGAAGATCGGCGTGACGATCTGCGAGGACATCTGGAACGGGACCGGGGGCGACCCGGGCATGCCGCGCTACCAGGGCGATCCGCCCCGCGAGCTCGTCGCGGCCGGCGCCGATCTCATCGTGAATCTCTCCGCCTCGCCCTGGCACCGCGGCAAGGGGGAGGGGCGCGAGGCGCTGGTGGCCGACCTCGCCCGGCGGCTCGAGCGTCCGCTCGTGCTCACCAACCTCGTCGGCGGCAACGACGACGTCGTCTTCGACGGCAACTCGCTCGCGGCCAATGCGCGAGGCGAGATCATCGCGCGTGCCGCGGCCTTCGCCGAGGACCTCGTGCTCTTCGATCTCGCAGATCCTGCGCTCCCCGCGCGCGGCCCCGACGGTCTCGAGGAGATCCGCCGCGCCATCACGCTCGGCCTGCGCGACTACGTCAGGAAGTCGGGCTTCGAGCGGGTCCTCCTCGGACTCTCCGGCGGCATCGATTCGGCCCTCGTTGCCGCGCTCGCGGTCGAGGCCCTCGGTTCGGACAAGGTGATCGGCGTGGGCATGCCCTCGCGCTATTCGGCCGACGAGAGCCTGGCCGATGCCCGCGAGCTCGCCGGGCGCCTCGGCATCGATTTCCGCGTCCTGCCGATCGAGGGCATCTTCGCGGCCACCCTCGCGGAGCTCCGCCCGCAGTTTCCGGCCGGTCCGGCCCAGCTCACCGAGGAGAACATCCAGCCGCGCATCCGCGGGGTGCTCCTCATGGCCATCGCCAACGAGACCGGGGCGCTCCTGCTCGCCACCGGCAACAAGTCCGAGCTGGCCATGGGCTACTGCACGCTCTACGGCGACATGTGCGGGGCCATCGCGCCGATCTCGGATCTGCTGAAGACCGAGGTCTACGCCCTGGCGCGGTGGATCAACGAGACCTCCGGAGCACCGATCCCCGCGAACACCATCCAACGGGCGCCGACCGCCGAGCTGCGCGAAGACCAGCGCGACAGCGACTCGCTACCCGAGTACGATCTCCTCGACGCGATCCTCCGGCCGGCGATCGAGGACCGCCTCGGGCACGACGAACTCGTCGCGCTCGGCTTCGAACCGGAGACCGTGCGCGACCTGCTGCGCCGGCTCTCGCTGAACGAGTACAAGCGCAAGCAGATGCCGCCGGGCCTGAAGGTGTCGGCCAAGGCCTTCGGCGTCGGCCGTCGGATGCCGCTCACCGGCGGTCGGCTCGACCGCCCCGAGAACGAGGAAGCACAGGGATGAGCAAGGGCAAGCTGGGCGTCTGGTTGATCGGCGCCAGCGGCGGACTCGCCACCACGATGATCGTGGGCAGCCGCATGATCGCTCGGGGTCTCGCCGGGACGACCGGACTCCTCACCGAGACCGAGGCCTTCCGCGGCATCCCGCTCCGCGCCCTCGACGATCTCGTCTTCGGCGGTCACGACATCCGACCGGCGAAGGTCATCGACGCAGCCCTCGACATGCACAAGGACACCGGCGCCTACTCGGTCGCCGGCCTCGATTCCCTGCGCGACGATCTGGCCGCCGTCGATGGCGAAATCCGTCGCGGCTCGATCGTGAACTGCGGACCGACCATCGAGTCACTCGCGGACGAGGGCATGCGGGGCGACTCGCGCGACCTCGCGGCGACCGTCGCCGCGATCCGGGCCGACCTCGCGGGTTTCCGGGAGCGTCACGGTCTGGAGGGCCTCGTCGTCATGAACCTGGCCTCGACCGAGCCGCCGCTCGAGACGCAGCCGGAGCACGCCACGATCGCGGGCATCCGGGCGCTCGTCGCCGCCGACCGTCGTGACGCCCTGCGTGCGTCGAGCCTCTACACCCTTGCCGCGCTCGAAGAGGGCGCCGCCTTCATCAACTTCACTCCCAGCAACGCCGCCTTGCTGCCGGGGCACGTCGAACTGGCCGTCGAGCGGGGCGTCCCGGTGATGGGCAACGACGGCAAGACCGGCGAGACCCTGGTGAAGAGCGCGCTGGCGCCGATGTTCAAGTACCGCAATCTGCGGGTCATGACCTGGCAGGGCTACAACATCCTCGGCGATCGCGACGGCCAGGTGCTGGCCGATGATCGCAACAAGGCCTCGAAGATCGCCACCAAGGACTCGCTGCTCGCCAGCATCCTCGGCTACCAGCCGCACACGCAGGTCTCGATCGACTACGTGCCCAGCCTCGGCGACATGAAGACCGCCTGGGACTTCATCCACTTCCAGGGCTTCCTCGACTTCAAGATGAGCCTGCAGTTCACCTGGCAGGGCTGCGACGCCATCCTGGCGGCGCCCATCGCGCTCGACATGATCCGCCTAGCGGACATCGCGGCGACCCGCGGCGAGGCCGGACCGATGGGGCAGCTCGCCTCCTTCTTCAAGCGTCCCCTCGGCGTCGAGGATCAGGACCTGCATTCGCAGTTCCACGGCCTCATCGACTACATCGAGGCCCTCCGCCGCGGCTGAGAGCCTTCGAGGAATCATGACATGACTGACTGGCTGATCCTGGCCTCGGGGCTCTTCCTTCTGGTCGTCGGCGCCGAGGCCCTGGTCCGAGGCGCCTCGGGACTGGCGCTCATCGCCCGCATCACGCCCGCGGTCGTGGGCCTCACCGTGGTCGCGGCCGGGACGTCGATGCCGGAGTTGGTCGTCTCGGTTCAGGCCTCCCTGCAGGGCGACGTGGGCATCGCGGCGGGCAACATCGTCGGCTCGAACGTCTTCAACATCGGCGCCATCCTCGGGCTCTGCGCGCTCGTGCGACCCTTGCGGATCCAGTCGAACAGCGTGAAGCTCGAGTGGCCGGTCATGTTCGCGGCCGCGCTCGTCTTCCTGCTCATGAGCCGAGACGGCGCGATCTCGCGAACCGAGGCCGCGGTGCTTCTCCTGGGGCTCGTCGCCTTCGTCGGACAAGGCGTTCGTCTCGGCCGACGGGAGAGCGCCCGTTCCGATCCGGCGGGTTTCGGCAGTCTCACGACCGCGTCCTTCGGACGCGAGGGCGGAGCGGCGCTCGCCTTCAACTCGGTAGCCGTACTCCTCGGCGTGGGGCTCCTCGCGGGCGGTTCGACCCTGCTCGTGACCGGCGCCGGCGGGATCGCGCGCTCCTTCGGCGTTCCGGACACCCTGATCGGCCTGACCATCGTCGCCGCCGGCACGAGCACCCCCGAACTCGTGACCAGCCTGATGGCGGCGTTCCGCGGCAAGGACGACATCGCGGTCGCCAACGTGCTCGGTTCGAACATCTTCAACGTGCTGGGGATCGGCGGCCTCGCGGCGGCGATCAAACCGCTCGCCGTACCCGCCGAGATCGTCGAGCGCGACAACCTCTGGATGCTCGCGCTCAGCATCCTGCTGCTGCCCTTCATGCGCACGGGCATGCGGCTGGGGCGGTTGGAGGGCCTGATCCTCCTGGCGATCTACCTGACCTGGGTCGGGCTGCTCGTCACGAAGGTCTGAACAGGCCCATCACTCGCCGTAGCTTCGGAGTCGCGAGGCGCGGCTGACGCGCTCGACGGCGATCATGAAGGCGGCGAGGCGCTGGCTAAGATCCTCGCGCTTCGCCGTCACCCGCACCTGCTCGTAGGCCCGGGTGATCGTGGCGTCGAGTTCCTCGCGGACGCGTTCGAGACTCCAGCGGAACTGCTGGATGTTCTGGGTCCACTCGAAGTAGGAGCAGGTCACGCCGCCGGCGTTGGCGAGGATGTCGGGCACCACGAGGATGCCGCGCTCGTGGAGGACCTTGTCGGCGTTCGGGGTGATCGGGTGGTTGGCCGCCTCGACGATGAGCTTGGTGTCGATCTCGTCCACGTTGTGCTTGCGGATGACCTCGCCGAGCGCGGCCGGGATCAGGATGTCGCAGGACGTCGTCAGGAGGTCCTCGTTGCTGATGGCGTCGCTGCCCTGGAAAGCGATGACCGAACCGGTCTTGGAGACGTGCTTGAGGAGCGCGGCGACGTCGAGGCCCTTCTCGTCGATGATGCCGCCGTTCACGTCGGATACGGCGATGATCTTCGCGCCCATGTCGCTCAGGAACTGGGCGGTGAAGGAGCCGACGTTGCCGAAGCCCTGGATGACGACCCGGGCGCCCTTCAGGTCGATGCCGGCGTCCTGACAGGCGAGTCCCGTGACCACGGCGACGCCGCGGCCGGTGGCCTCGTTGCGGCCGAGCGAGCCGCCGAGGTCGATGGGCTTGCCGGTGACCACGGCGGGGGAGTGACCGGCGCTGCGGCCGTACTCGTCCATCATCCAGGCCATGATCTGGGCGTTGGTGCCGACGTCCGGGGCCGGGATGTCGCGGTAGGGGCCGATCACCATGCGGATCTTGCGGGTGAAGTCGCGGGTCAGCCGACGGAGTTCGGAGGACGTGAGCTGCCCCGGATCGCAGTCAATGCCGCCCTTGGCGCCGCCGAAGGGGATGTCCACGAGGGCGGTCTTCCAGGTCATGAGCGCCGCGAGCGCGCGTACCTCGTCGGCGTCGGCGCTCGGGTGGAAGCGGATCCCGCCCTTGTAGGGTCCGCGCGCGCCGTTGTGGTGCACGCGATAGCCCGTGAAGTTGAGGAAGGTGCTGTTGTCGTCGCGCATCAGCGGCAGCTGCACCCGGATCTCCCGGTAGGGCGTCCGGAGCACCGAGGCGACGGCCTCCGAGAGGCCGAGCCGATCGGCGGCGAGATCGAAGAAGTAGGAGGCGGCGGCGAAAGGCGTGAGCCCCGAGATGTCGCAGGCCGGGGCCTTGAAGGCCTCCTTGGCGCGCATGGCGGGGACGGCGAACTTGGCCACGGCTGGGTCTCCTGGGGTCGAGGACGCTTGACCCGCGGAGCGGGCGGGACAGAGAGTCCGGGGATCGGTCTCCGGAGGCTCATCCCCAGAAGGTCCGATAATGTTTGTTATGTTGCCTTGCCCACGGTGAGCGAAGACGGGATGGAATCAGCCGATACGAGCCCTTCCAGGCCTTCGGCCGCGCTCGGGGCTTCCGCCACCTCTTGTGTCAATCCGGGCCGGGGCCATCAAGGCCGCGGGCGTCCACCCTCAGTCGTCGAAGAGTTGTTCCCAGCGCAGCTGCGGTTCCGCAGCCGGCTGATCCCGCTGCCGGTCGTCCAGCAGGTGCTTGCGCAGGTTCGCGATCTGCTCGCCCGCCTCGGGCTCGAGCCCGCGCACGCGGAAGCGGAAGTAGCTGCAGTCGTTCGCCGCGGCAGCGTCGAAGATGCGCGGTGCCTTCGGCTCGTCGCAGCGCAGCCGTCCCTCTCGTCGGTGGTGTTCGCAGTTGGCGCAGCTGTGGACCGGAGTGCCGCAGCCCTCGCAGGTGTTGTTGAAGCCGGGCTGCTCCTGGACCGACCAGGCATGCCCGCAACGGTGGCAGGATTTCATGGATGTGGAGAGCACGGCCCGACGGCCGGCACCCGCTGGCTCCGCTGATGAACGGGATCGAATGAGATGCAACGGGACGCGGCCCCGCCCGGGACGCGCTCCCCTGATCATCTCCCTTCGGGGGACATGGACATTATCGGACGCTGGGAGACCGGGGGTCGGAGAGGCCTCGGGATCGAGTTTGCGGGACGGATTGGCGGGTGCGCGAGATGGGAATGCGGGGTTGCGGGACGGGCTGCCGGGTGCGCGCACTCCATACGGTGCCAGGCACTTTCCACCAGCGTTCGAAGGCCCTGCCGATGATGCGGGAGCCGCTGCCGCGCACTGGTGGAAAGTGCCTGGCACCCTACGGTGTTCGCGCACTGGCGGTGTCGCTTACATCGGGCGGACGTAGGTCGAGGTGAAGAGCTGGACGAACTTCCGGAACTCCTCGACCTCCTTCTCGCTGAAGGTGTCCTTGAGGATCTTCATCACCGCCTGCTTGCTCGCCTTCTTGTCGCGCAGGAGCTGCACGAACTGCTGCATCACGGCGGGCTGCTGCTCCTGGAGGTAGTGCATCGTGAGCGAGAGCCGGTTGAAGCGGGTCTCGTTCTTGGTCGGATTGTTCTCCGGCACCATGATGTCGAAGGAGTCGAATGCCTGGACCGGATCGGCCTCGCGCCAGTCCTTCATCCCGTTGAACCACATCTCGTTGTAGGCGACGTACTTCTCCTCGAAGTAACCCTGGAAGTAGCTGGCGAGACCCTCGTAGAGCGGCGAGGCACAGTTCTCGTAGCCGTAGATGCGGCTCATGAAGGCATGCGGCACGACGTGCTGGACCCACTGGATCAGGTAATCGGCGTTGTAGTAATAGGTCAGGATCACGCCCGACTTCGGCGAGTAGTAGGCTCCCAGCGCGCTCGAGTAGTGAGCCACGCGATCGTCGCCCGGATGCGCGGCGTGCATCTCGCGGTAGGTCTGGTTGTTGGGCGCCACGATGATGCGGATCTTGTCCTCGGTCTTGACGCAATTCGGAGCGTCGCCGTAGAAGCGCGCCATCGGCTCCCAGAGCCTCTCGACGTAGTCGCTGAGGCGCTTCAACGTACCGTGAGACTGGCGGCCGTTCACGATGAAGTGGGCCGACTCGATGTTCCAGACCTCGTTGGCGGCCTTGATCTTCTGGTCGATGTCCTCGATCGGCAGCCACTCGCCCTTGTACTTGAGCATGCCCTGGTCGAGCTTGGCCCGGTCGGCCGCCTCGTACCACTCCCCCTCGACCCAGATCTTGCCGGCCTGGAGATTCTTGACGTGCTGCGGCGTGTACCAGTTGCCCTCGTACTCGACCAGGCCGGCCTCGAGGTTGGCAGCGGTGACGGGATCGACCCACTCGCCCTTGATCTTCTTCCAGCCCTTGGCCTTGAGTTCCTTCTCGCGCTCGGCTTCCTTGAACTTCTCGAGCGAGCGGCCGCCGCGCCACTTGCCGTCGGAGCAGAGCTCGTCGCCCATCAGCGTGTGGGCCTCGGCGTTGTCGCGATCGGCTCGGACGACCTTGCGGCAGATCTCCTTGAGGATCTTCACCGCGCCCTTCTCGCTGGCCTCGCGGGCGAGCGCCAGCATGCCCTCGACGTCCTTCTTCTGGTCGAGCTTGTCGAATCGTGCCTCGATGTCGTCCGCGATCGTCGGCTTCTCGATGATCTCCGCGATCTCGTCCTCCTGCAGGATCTTCCGGCTGCCGTCGAGCAGCTCGATTGTGACGCGGCCGTTGCGCTTGGACTTGACCTTGCAGTCGCTGATGACCTCGCCGTTCTTGAGCTTGATCTCGTCGGCGCGAAGCGTCGCGGGCCAGAGGATCAGGAGGGCGATCAGGATGATGGTGAAGCGCTCGAACA
>JBFIHP010000048.1:0-10142 GCA_041601735.1 Planctomycetota bacterium
CCGAGGACCTCCCGGTGCCCCGCACCCAGGAGTCCGGCCTGGCGGAGAGATTCGAGGCCGGGCCGGAGCCAGGCCCCGGGCGCATCGGGATCGATCGGGTCGAGTCCGAGCTGGTGTCCGATCAGCAGGCTCGCCACCAGGAAGAGGAGCGCGAGGGCCGAAGGCAGGAAAGATGCCCAGGCGCGCGCCATCGCCTGGAGCCAGAGCCCTTGCAGGGCCACCAGGCCCGAGGCGACCAGGAGGTCGCCCCAGGCCCCCGCTTCCGGCCCTTGGAGCCCGAGGAGCCGGGGGATCAGGAGCAGGCCGAACAGCTCCCCCAGGAGCAGCAGCAGCCAGAAGAGCAACCAGACGAGGCCTTGTCCGAGGGCCTGGGCAAGGACGAGACGAGCCGGCGAGATCGTCAGCGGGCCGAGCCGCCGCGCCGCCCAGGGCCAGTCGGCCGCGGCCATCGGCCAGGCGACGAAGAGGCCGGCGAAGACGAGCGAAGCCAGGACCTGGACGCCGAGCAGGCTCTCCAGGGCGACGGCGGCGCCTTCGGCCAACCGGGGCGGCAAGAAGAGCCCGACCCAGGCCAGGATCAGGGCCAGGGCCAACAGAGATCGCAGTGCCCGGCGTCGCCCGGTCTCGCGGGCCGCGATGCCGATGACGACCACGCCCAGAACCCCCGACCTCATCGGGGAAACCGCCCAAGATCATCCATGTCCGACTGTTAGCCTCTGGGGCCCGGTTCGTCAAGCGGAGCCTTTCGGGGCTGCCGCGAGCGGCCGCAGGGGAAGCCCCCTTTTGCTCTCGAGACCGAGAGACCATGATGGGGCGGCCTGTTCCACATGGAACAAGGCCACGACGCCGCGCGCCTGTTGCACGTGGAACAAGGCCGCCCCCGGCGGGCTGCCCAGAGGGAGGCGCGATGTTCCACGTGGAACAGGCTGCCGGGCTGCGGCAGACCGGGACCGTCGGCTCATGGAGCCCCGGGGCTTTGTTCCACGTGAAACAGGGGCGGCCGTCCCCGGCGGCGGTTAGCCTCCCCGTCGATCAGGAGAGTCATGAGTCGCATCGTCGCGGTACTGAGTCAGGATCCCGGGGTTGGCAAGACCACGACGGCCTTCGCCTTGGCCCAGGCTTTTGCCCTGGGCGGGCAGGGTTGCCTCTTCGTCGATGTGGACCCCGCCGGCGGGGCGACCCGCCTGGCCGGGCTGGCGCGGCCGAACTCCGGGCTCCTGCAGAAGATCATCCAGGGAGAGGAGCCGGTCGCGAAGTCGGGCCTCCTCGTTCGGTCCTTCGACGTCGGCCTCGACATCATTCCCTCGGATGCCACGATCGCGGCCTTCGAGCCCTCGGCGGGCGCTCACGGCCGCTTTGCCGAAGCGCTCGCGGTCTTTCGACTCCAGTACCCCTGGATCGTCCTCGACGCGCCGCCGTCGCGGGATGGTTGGGCCCGCTCCGCCCTGATGGCCGCCTCGCACGTCGTCGTCCCGATCCAGGCCGAGCTCTTCGCGCGCGAGCACGCCTCGCAGATCCTGGACTTCGTCGAGGACGTGGTGGCAGATCGGGACGATGCCCCGGCCATCCTCCTGCTCTTCACGATGGTCCGGGATTTCGACAGCCTCTCGGCCGATGTCCTCCGCGATCTGGGGGCCATCCACGGCTCGCGCCTGGCCCAGACCGTGATCCCCCGCGACCCGGCGATCCCCGAGGCGGCGAGCCTGGGCCGCACTCTGCTGCAACACGATTTCGAGTCCCGCGCCGCGCGGGCCTATGTTCAATTCGCAAAGGAACTGATGAACCATGACAGAGCGCAAACTCGGTAAGGGCCTGGACTTCCTGATGAAGCGCACCGGCCCGACTCCCGCCGCGGAGCCGAAGCCGACTCCCGCCCCGGAGGACGTCGCGGCCAAGGTGCCGCCGCGCCGGATCGCCACGCACCGTATCCGACCCAATCCCTACCAGCCGCGGCGCAGTTTCGGCATCGATCAGCTGAACGAGCTGATCGAGAGCATCCGTCTCCACGGCATCATCCAACCGATCGCGCTGCGCCCGGCCCAGGATGGCTACGAACTCATCTCCGGCGAGCGTCGCTGGCGGGCGGCCCAGGAGCTGGGGCTCGAGGAGATCCCGGCCGTCGTTCACGACGTCGATGATCAGACCATGCTGGAGCTCGCCCTGGTCGAGAACATTCAGCGCGAGGACCTCGACCCGATCGAGAAGGCCAAGGCCTACCGCCAGCTCGTGCGTCAGTTCAATCTGACCCAGGATGAAGCGGCGAGCCGGCTCGGGCAGAAGCGCTCGACGGTGGCCAACTTCATGCGACTCCTCGACCTGCCCGGACCGATCCAGGACCTCCTGGTCGAGCGCCTGTTGCCGATGGGGCACGCGCGCGCCCTGCTTGCGATTCAGGGCGAGTCGCGCCAGATCGATCTCGCCCGTCAGGCCGCTCAGGGCAAGCTGACCGTGCGCGACATCGAGCGCCTCGCCCGGCTCCAGGGAGCCCCGGCGTCGAACGCAACCGCCTCGTCGCCTCGCAACCCCCATCTCGCCGAGGTGTCGGGCCGCATCCGGGACGCGCTCGGCACCCGCGTGTCGCTGAGCGGCGGCGCCAAGAAGGGCAAGATCGTGATCGAGTACTACGACACGGCGTCGCTCAATCGCATCCTCGCCTGCATCGAGAGCGGTTCGGACAAGCAGGCGCGGGCCGCCGAGGCGGGGGCCTGAGGCGGCCATAAACAACTTACAGCAAACGACTTAAAAGAAAAGGCCCCGCCATCGGCGGGGCCTTTTTTCGTCTCGTTGCCGCGGCTGAGGCGAGGATCAGTTGTCCTCGTCGTTCTCGTCCGGCTTCGCGGCCCCGTTCTCTTCGGGCTCGGTGTCGCCCTCGTCGGGATTCGCCGCCTTCAGGGCCTCCTCGAACTGACGCTCGATCGCGTTGACCTCCGGAATCGTCTCCTCCTTGAGGACCGGAACCCAGCTATCGTCGCCCTTGTTGTCGGGCTCGCCTTCGACCTTGACGCTCTTCACGCCGAGGCGGGTCCGCGGCAGGAGGCGGTCGGCCACGCCGACCTCGTCATGGACCCCGGTCTGGATCCAGGAGTCGAGCGCCTCGAGGCCCTCGGTGATCTCGCCGATCACCGCCTGCGCGACGTTGGCGCGGTCGGGCTCGGCGACGTGGATCTCGAAGAAGAGGCCGTGACCCGCGAGCCCCATGGGCTTGGTGGTCACGCTGCCGCGCTTCACGGGCAGGAGGGTCGTCCCCTCCGGCGGGACGGTGTAGCCCGGGGCCTCGCGACCCCAGAGGAACTTGCGGTCGGGCGCGAGGCGACTGAAGGTGCTGCCCAGTTCGAGCACGCCGGCCGCGGCATCGACGCGATGGACCGCGATGCCGTCGTAGAGGCCCTTCCGGGCGTGATCGAGGAAGTTCTGGACCGCCTTCGGCGAGGCCTCGCTGAAGAAGCGCATCTTCAAGACCTGGCCGTTCTCCAGCTCGATCGTGGCGCTCAGGTTGCTGTCCGGCAGGATCTCGAGCTTGCCCGTCCGGGCCAGGATCTCGCAGCCGCGCAGCGCCTCCTCGTTGGACTGCCGCCAGAGGCCGAGCACGTCGATCGGCTTGTCCTTGAAGGGCTTGATGCCCAGCAGGCCCTCGCCGGCGTACTTCGACTCGAGCTCCTTCAGGAGCTCCAGCTGCCGGTCCAGGTGCTTCTTGCGGCCCTCGACCTCGGCGGAGTTGAGGCCCGCGTAGAAGTGGAGCTGCTGAAGGGTGTGGAGGTACTTCAACTCCCACTCGGGCGCGTCGAACTTGTCTCGGATGTCGCCCAGCTGGGTGATGGCGCGCTCGGCGGCGCCGACGTAGGCCGCGGCGCCCTCGGCGTCCATGGTGGCGCCCAGGGGGTTGTTGCGGCCGGCGCTGTCCGGTTGGTGGCGGCGGTAGAAGGTCGAGGCCAGGGTGACCGGATAGCGCGAGTTGCGGCCCTCCTGCAGGTCGGGGATGCGGCCGAAGTTGACCTCCTCGAAGTCCGGAATGAGACTGCCGGCCTCGAAGAGCGCCATGGCCAGCTCATCCTGGTTGCCCTTGCTCGATCGGTCTACGAACTGCCAGATCAGGATTCCGGCCATGACGACGATGCCCACGATGAGGGCCTTCACCACCAGGCCCTTGCCCTTGGAAGCGTCGGCCGAGGCCTCGGTCAACTTCTCCCACCAGGCGCCTTCGCCGTGCTCGTTCTTCTTGGTCATGGATCGCGGTGCCTTCCGACCGTGACGGTGACGAGGGTCTCTCCTCCGGGGGTCTTGTCGAGCCTCCCGGTCGTCACCTCGCAACGTTCGCCGTTCTTTTCGAAAACCCAGGGCCCGTTCCGGTCCCCATCGGGGCTCGAAACGAGGGCCCAGTTGTACGGATCTTTGGCCATGAACTCCAGATATCGCGATCTGGCGTCCTGGGCCGACATCTTGCTCCAGTAGACGAAGCGTCCCAGGCGGACGCCGCCGTCGGCGAAGCTGAAGCTCTCGTTCCGGTGATTGCGGAAAGAGAAGCCGGGAGGGCAGGGGATATCATCGAACTGCACCCGTGACAACTCCCCGGAGGTGTCGTTCCGGTCGGCCGGAACCGTCATTCCGATGTCGGAGAGCCCGTCGCTGACCGGATTGTGGCTCTCCTCGACGTTTCGGCAGGCCCCGGCGGCGGACAGGACGAGGGCCGCGAGAAGAAGGGCGAGAGATCTCGAGGGGCTTGGGGCGCGCATGGTCAAGGTCATGGAATCATCTCACGGAAGGGGCCTCATGGAGCCGGACGGCCGCGATGATAGCACTGCAGGGGGCCGAAACAGCGGCCTTCGGCTCCGGCGTCTTCGCGCAAAAACCACCGACTTTCGCGGAGCGTCCGGTCGAGCCTCCGGCTTATAATTCGCCGCAGGATCGATCGAACCCGAGCGGAGATATCCCATGGGCCCAACCAGCGGGTCGGCCCTCCATGAGCCGACCCTCGTTCTGAACCGTTCCTGGCTCCCCATCAACACCACGACGGTTCGTCATGCTCTCCTGCTGGTCATCAAGGGCGCGGCGCGCTTCATCCAGCCCGAGACCTTCGAGATCCATGACTTCGACAGCTGGATCGCCCTCAAGGACGAGGGCGGCCGGGGCATCCGCGGGGTCCAGCTCTCCCTCCGCATTCCCGAGGTCATCGTCCTAACCCAGTACAACCGGCTGCCCGAGAAGAGCGTGCCCTTCAGCCGCCGCAACCTCTGTCGCCGCGACGGCAACCGCTGTCAGTACTGCGGTGCGCAGGTGAACTCGAAGACGATGACGGTGGACCACGTCGTGCCGCGCAGTCGCGGCGGGGGGAACACCTGGGAGAACTGCGTTCTCGCCTGCCGGCGCTGCAACACCCGAAAGGGCAACCAGCCCCTCGACAAGGTCGGCATGGATCTTCTGCGCGCGCCCCGTCGGCCGGAGTGGAGCCCCTGCCTCACGATCAAGCGCGGTCAACGCAAGACGAGCTGGAAGAAGTTCGTCGCCGCCCGGCACTGGCGCAACGGACTCTGACCCCGCGGCGACTTCACGCGCTCACTCCGCGCCCGGCACGGGCACGCTGCGACCGAGTTCCGCCCAGACGCTCGGCACCGAGAGATCGAGGTCGCGGATCATCGCGTCGAGCAGGGCGGCGGTGATGGCCACCAATCGCTCGGCACCGCTGCCCTCGACGCCGCTCAGGAGGGCGGCCGCCTCGGCGGACTGCGAGTCGTAGCGCTTCTCGAGGAAGAGCCGGCCGTCCACGTCGCTCAGGCGGATCTCGAGATCGACGTGGATCTCCGACGACAGTGCGGGGATCACCGGCAGGATCGTGAGCAGGTCGCGATCGGTCTTCAGATAGTAGTGACGGATCGTGACGTCGAGCAGGTAATGCGCGAGTTCGACCTCCGGCTCGGGCCGGAACGCGCCGGATCTGCCGAGCTCGCGGTAGAGCAGACGCTTCAGGGTCGCCGGGACGGGCAGCCGGAAGAGCTCCTCCGAGAAGTAGCTCTCGTTCAGGTAGTTGAAGCGACCGAGCTCCCAGCCCGGGCGCTCGTCGCGGACGTGTCGCAACGCCAGCGGCCCCCAGGGCTCGTGGCCGGCCTCATGCGAGCTGCGAAAGGCCCGATGGTCGAGGCCGATCGGCTCGGAAGGCACGCTGCCGCAGGCCGCGAGCGCGGCCGGCAGGAGGATCGCGAACCACCAGCGCATGCCTTTCTCCTCGAGACGCGGGGCGATCAGGCCTCGGGCGCGAGGCGGTCCTTGCCGCCGATGAGCCCGAGCTTGCTCAGGCGCACCTTGTTCGGGTGCGCGTCCGTGGCGCGGCCGATGACGCTTGCGGGCACGCCCTGCTCGGCCGCGATCGCGATCACGCGCTCGGCATCCGCCTCCGGCGTCACCACGCAGAAGCCGACACCCATGTTGAAGACCGAGTACATCTCCGCGTTGCCGACCTTGCCGGTCTCCTGGATCAGCCGGTAGATCGGGCCGGGCTCCGGCAGGTCGTCGAGCTCGAAGCCGACCTCCGCCCGGATGCGGTTCATGTTGCAGAAGCCGTCGCCGGTGATGTGCAGGAGGGCGTTGAGCCGCAGGCCCGCGTCGCGCATCGCGAGCACCGGCTTCACGTAGAGCCGGGTCGGCTCGAGCAAGGCGTCGGAGAGCTTCATGCCGAGCGCGGGCACGACCTCGTCGAGCTTCATGCCGCCGCGCTCGAGGAGGACCTTGCGGGCGAGACTGAAGCCGTTCGAGTGCAGGCCGCTCGCGGCCATGCCGACGACGACGTCGCCGGGCTTCACGTCCTGACCGAGGTTGATCTTGTCCCAGTCCACGAGCCCGACCGCGGTGCCGACCAGATCGAGGCCCGAGCTCGAGCCGTGCCCGCGGATCAGCTCCTTGACCTGCGCGATCTCGCCGCCCGGGATCGTGATGCCGCTCTCGCGCGCGCCCTGGAGGAGACCGCGCCCGATCTGCTCGAAGCAGTCGGCGTCGATCTCGCCGACCGCGATGTAGTCCACCAGGGCGAAGGGCTCGGCGCCGACGCAGAGGACGTCGTTCACGTTCATCGCGATCATGTCGATCGGGATCGTGTCGTAGCGCCCGGCCAGCTCGGCCACGATGATCTTGGTGCCGACGCCGTCGGTCGAGATGGCGAGGCCCTGGCCGCCGGGGAGCTCGAGGACGTTGGCGTAGTAGCCCAGCCCGATCGCGGGCCGGCCGAAGGTCGCACCGTCGCGAAAGCGGAGGGTCTCGTTGATCGACCGGGCGAGGTACTCGAGACCGCCCTGGGCCCGGCTCGTGTCCACGCCGCAGTCGTCGTACTGGAAGCGATCAGCGCTCATCTTGCACCTCGTCTGATTCGGAACGGGTCACAGTATGGACCGGGGGACGGACGGGCAAGCGAGGCGATCGGCCGGCCGGGATCCGCGGTCTCCGGCCCCGGAGGACGGATCGGGGCATCCGACTTCGCCGCAACGGCGGCTGACGCACTTGGTCCCGGAGGGCCCCCTCCGTAGAGTCTCCGCGACATTCCCGAAAGGAACCAGCATGCGCTTCACCACCAAGGCCATCCACGTCGGTCAGGAGCCCGAGGAGACGACCGGAGCGGTCGTCGTCCCGATCTTCCAGACGAGCACCTACGCCCAGCCCGACGTCGGCGTCCACAAGGGTCACGAGTACAGCCGGACCAGCAACCCGACCCGGGACGCCTACCAGGCCTGCATCGCCTCCCTCGAGAATGCCCGCTTCGGCTACGCCTTCGGCTCCGGCATGGGCGCGATCTCGACGATCATGACCCTGTTCAAGGCCGGCGACCACATCCTGTCCTCGGACGACGTCTACGGCGGCACCTACCGCGTCTTCGACAAGATCTTCCGCGACTTCGGTCTCGACTACTCCTACGTGGACACCACCGACCTCGAGGCGGTCGCGGCGGGCATCCGCCCCGAGACCCGGTTGGTCTGGATCGAATCGCCGACCAACCCGATGCTCAAGATCAGCGACATCCGCGCGATCGCCGCGATCTGCAAGGAGAAGGGCGTCCTGCTCGGCGTAGACAACACGTTCATGAGCCCCTTCTTCCAGCGTCCGCTCGATCTCGGAGCGGATCTGGTGATGCACAGCAGCACCAAGTACCTGGGCGGACACTCGGACGTCGTGGGCGGCGTCGTCTGCACCGACGACGAGACCATCGCCGAGGGCATCAAGTTCGCCCAGAACGCGATGGGCGCCGTGATGGGCCCCTTCGACGCCTGGCTGACCCTCCGCGGCCTGAAGACCCTCGGCCTGCGCATGGAGCGGCACCAGAGAAACGCCATGGCCATCGCGAGTTTCCTCGAGGCCCACGAGGACGTCGCCGAGGTGATCTACCCCGGCCTGCCCTCGCACCCCGGGCACGCCGTCCAGGCCGGCCAGGCCGACGGCTTCGGCGGCATGATCTCGATGCGGATCAAGGGCGACCTCGAGGCCGCCAAGCGATTCTGCCGCAGCACGAAGTACTTCTTCCTGGCCGAGAGCCTGGGCGGGGTGGAATCCCTCCTCGAGCACCCCGCGATCATGACCCATGCCTCGGTCCCGGCCGAAACCCGCGCCGCCCTGGGCATTACCGACGACTTCGTCCGGCTCAGCGTCGGCATCGAGGACGCCGACGACCTCATCGAAGACCTCGACCGGGCCCTCCGCGCAATGCGCGGAGCTTGACAGAACGGGTCGCTTTGTGGTCTCCTTTAAGATCCCTCAAGCGTCCGGAGATCCTCGTGAATCGATTCCTCGACAGTCGTGAACTGATCCGCCGTCTCAAGGAAGGCTCCCCGATCGAAGTCGAAGGGGACGTCGTCCGCCTGCCGCGCTTCACCGAGATCAAGGAGTCCGACCCGGGCGAGTTCGGCGCCCGCGGCAACCAGGAGCTGATCGTCGCCAAGGCGCGCACGGCCACCTGGTGCCTCTGGCCCCTCGATCGGAAGGCCAAGTTCTCGGCCACCGACGGCAAGAAGTTCGTCAAGATCCTCGACGCCATCGGCGAGTCGATCCCGCAGAAGCCGGTGAAGGGCTGGGTCCTCACCACCGCGCCCGTCGCCGACGCGGCCCGCGAGCTTCTGAACGAGGCCGATCACCGCATCAACCGCATCGCCGACTGAGGCTGCGGACAGAAAAACGAACGAGCCCCGAGCCGATCCGGTCCGGGGCTCGTCTCGTTGAATCGACCGGAGCGCCGGCCGGACAGGTCGGCAACGACCTTCGTGGAGCCCGCGATGCCGCCCTGTCAGAGCGGCGCTCCTCAGAAGCGTCGGCGCGGCGCGTGGGTGTAGCGGCAGAAGGGGCAGCGCAGGGCGTCGAGCCCGAAGATCCGCGCATAGCCCGCGGAGGGCTTCACCACCACGTCGTTCCCCGAGTCGAGGTCGATCACCTGCGGGTTGTTGTCGGCCGTCATGCTGGCCGGCCCGCGCACGATCTGGACGAGGATCTCGTCGTCCTCGTGCAGCACCAGATGGTTGTTGAACTCGGTGCAGTTGTTGAAGGCGATGCCGATCCCGCTGCGGAAGGTCGTGTTGGTGATGCTGCGGAAGTAGGCCGAGCTGCCGAAGGGCGTCGAGATGACCAGGCCGTCACCGATCACCTCGTCGGTCGCGCGCTCGCCGTTGACGCTGACGACGAACCGGACCGCGCTCCTCAGATTGGAGTTGCGGATGGAGATGTCGTTCAGGCCGGTCAGGGTGCGTGAGCCCACGGTGGCGCCCAGCTTCATCAAGCGAGTCTCCTCGAGATCGCCGCGCAGGAGGCGCTCGAGCATGGCGCGGTCGAGGTGGCGCGCGCACTTGGCGCAGGTAGTGCCGTCGCGGATCGGCAGCTTCGGCACGCCGGGAAACTCGAGCTCGGCGCCGATGAGCGTGCCGTCGCCGCCGTAGGTCACGAGGGCGTCCGCCTTCTTCGGGTCGGAGACGATCTCGATACCGAGTTCGCGCAGGAGCGGGTGGATGTCTCCGGCGTTGCTGCCGAGCAATCCGAGCTTCATGATCGTCCCCAGGGTCCGGAGCAGGTCTCGAGCATGGCAAGACGGGCCCGAGCCGGCCTCGGCCCCGTCACGGCGCAATCAGAACCGGAATCAGGGCCCGACGCAAGCGAGTGTCGATCCCCTCCGGCGGCGGCGCGCC
>JBFIHP010000049.1:0-10116 GCA_041601735.1 Planctomycetota bacterium
GATCAACCCGCGTCGCGGCGCCCGATCGAGGTCGGCGCGCAGGATCCGATCGAGCCCGAATCCGGCGGCGAGGGCCAGCGCGAGCCCGGCCACGGCGATGAAGCGGTTGTTGGCGCCGACGTCGAAGCCGGGGACCCGGAGCAGGACGTCGTAGAAGCCGGGAAGGCGCATCACGACCGCCAGCGAGAAGACCAGCACGAGGACGATCGACCAGCGCCAGCGGGCGCGCTCGCGCAGCCCGAAAGGCACCAGGAACAGGACCGCGGCGCCGACGTAGGCCGAGGCCAGTTCGCGATGTTTGCCTTCCTAAAACCACCAGCGACCGGGCCCCGCGCCGTCACCGAAGGCGTCCGGGCTGAGCAGCTGCATGCCCCAGGCGGCTACGCCGCGGACGAAGGACATCAGGTCGGGCTGAGCCGGGAAGGCCGGCTCTGCGCTGCGGGTGGCGAGGGCCTCGCTCGCGGCGAGGTAGTCGAGGAAGGGCAGGACCTGCGGCGCGGCGAGACCGAGTCCGGCGAGAAGCCCGGCAGCCAGCCCCCAGACTCCGCGCCAGGCGCGGTCGCTCTCGAGGCCTTCATGACGCCGACGCTCGAGCAGGCGGCCGAAGGAGAACAACCAGACGGCGACGCCCGCCTTGAAGGCGGTCTCGGGATGTCCGGCGAGCAGCATCGCGGCGAAGACGACCGCAACGGCGGCCAGACGACCGGGCGCGAATCGTTCGAGCAGACGATCGGCGACCAGCAGGAGCAGCGGCAGCCAGGCCAGGGTCGCGTGCTGCGGCCAGAGCAACCAGAGCGGGTTGAAGCCGAGGGTCGCGAAGGAGAGACCGGCGAGGGTCGCGCCCGCGATGCCGCATCCCAGCCGACGCGCGAGCAGGAGAAGACCGATGCCGCCGAGCAGGACGTGCAGGAAGACGAAGAGCTGCTGCGCCGCATGGGCATCGGCGCCGAGGAGGCAGAGCCACTGGGGCGGGTAGAGACAGCGGGTCTGGGGATTGGCCAGGAAGGGCGCACCCAGGCCGTTCAGGTGATTCCAGAGCGGCAATCGACCGGCCCGGATCTCGTCCCGCAGAAAGAGGCGCCAGGGCGCCATCTGCATGGCCGGGTCGTTCAACGTCCAGCGCGGCTCCCGTGGTGTCACCACGGTCTCCGACCAGGGCGAGTGCAGATCGAGCACGCCGTTGGCCGAGAGGACGGCGTCCGCGGGGGCCCCGGGCGGAGTCCTGAGGAGCGCAAGGGCGCCCACCACGACGAGGGCCAAACCGAGGCCGACGGCCGCTCGATTCTTCACGTCGCTCGTCCTGGCCAGTGCTTCGACGACATGCGGGGATTATCGAACAAGAGGCTCGGCACGGAAAGGGCCGCATTCACCTCCTTCACGGCGATCGGCGAAAGCGGCTACAATCGCGGGCCATCGATCCCGACGAGAAGACCCCGATCATGACGCCCCGAAACCGCCTCATCCTCGTTCTCCTCATGCTCCTCCCGGCCCTGGTCGCGACCTCGTCGGCCCAGGAGGAGATCCGGGTGACGATCGACGGTCAGACCCTGACGGCCGCGGAGCTCGAACAGGTCAAGGCGAAGATCGAGGCCTACCGCAAGCTCGTCCCCGAGAAGGACCCAAACGAGGTCCAGGCCTCGATCGCGAAGCGCATCGACAACGCGCTCGGCCGACTGAGCGGCCTCGGCGATCTGATGAACCGCCTGAACACCGCGGATCGCCGCCTCGCCGAGAGCGCAACCGAGATGGCCGAGTTCGAGCGGCAGCTCAAGGCGACGACCGCGGCCATCGAGAACCTGACCCTGCCCGAGGCCGTCGACGAGGTCTTCGTGCGCGACAAGGGCGCCGAGGCGCAGTCCGCGGAGCAGGCGGTGAAGACCGCCGAGGCCGAGCTGCAGCGACTGGCGAAGGAGGAGGCGGACCGCGCCAAGGCCTTCACGAATCTGGCGAAGCGCCTCGAGGATCTCGGCGCCGAACGAACGACGGTCGCGACGGCGCAGAATGCCGAGGACCTCGCTCAAGAGCGCCGCGAGGAGCTCAATCTCCAGCTCCTGCGAATCGACATCGAGACCCGTAGCGTCGAGCTGCAGCGCGATCGCCACACGAAGCTCGAGGAGCTCGACAAGGCTGCAACCCGACGCGCCGCGGCACGGCTCGAACTGGCGAAGGCCGAGAAGCAGCTCGCCGACGCCCGCCTCGCGGAGGCGCGCAAGCGGCTCGAGAAGAAGCTCGCCGACGACCAGAGACGGGCGCTCGAAGAGGCCGAAGCCAAGCGCAAGGAGGCCGAACGAGAGCAGAATCCGGCCAACAAGGCCCGGATCAACCTCGAGGTCCTGGTCGAGAACCTCAAGGTCACCAAGAGCAAGGAACTCACGCGCCGCACGGCCTGGGAGGGCAGGAGAGACGGCATCGTCAGCGAGTTCGAGCGCATCCGGGCCCAGGAGCAGGAGGTCGAATCGCTCCTCCCGGAGGGCGAGGAACTCGATCAGGTCCGCGCCAACTACCTCCGGTTCCAGCTCGACTTCCTGCGCGAGATCCTCCCCCGCCAGCAGCGTCGGCTCACGACGCTCACCGAGAACGTGGCCGCGGTCCAGCGCGACATCGCCACCGAGCGCTTCCGCATCGACACCTTCGAGGCCCGGCTCGGCACCGAAGACGAGCGACGACTCTCCTCCCGCGTCGAGGCCGACGAACAGGCGCGGGACCCCGTCCTCGCCGAGTGGACCCGTCTGCGCGCCGAATGGCGTCAGGCCAAGCCGGCGGCCGAGGCCGAGTTCCCGAACGAGTTCAAGGACTGGCAGGCCGGCTGGAACGCGGCCGAGGCGAACATCAAGACCCTCCTCGGCGAACGCAAGAAGATCCTCGACCCGACGGCCGCCGCAGCGCGCGAATCGCTCGAGCGCTCCGAGGAGATCGTCGCGATGCTCGAGAAACGCGAGGCCCGCCTCGAGGCGCTCGCCTTCTGGCTGAAGAGCGACCCACCCTTCTCCGGCATCCGCCGCGACTCCATGTCATCGGAACTCGCTCAGCTCGCCGATGGCATCGCCGCCCAGTCACGGAGAACCCTGGACGAACTCGTCGAGCGCATCCGCGGTGTCTTCGGCATCCTGGGCCTCGCCTGCGTCGTGCTGGGCATCGGACTCGCAGTCGTGCGTCGCATCAAATCCGACCCGACGGCCCGGATCGAGAAGCTGGTGGCCATCGATCGCGATCCGCTGATCGAGATGGCGCTCGTCGCCGGCTGGCTCGCCTTCGAGACCGGCCACCACCTGCTCTTCGTCCTCGGCATCGGCCTGATCTGGCGGGCGCCCATTCCCGAGGACCCCTTCTTCTGCGCGGCCTCGGCCTTCTTCGTGGTCGCGGCGCTCCGGCTGGCGGCCGCCCGGCTGGTCTCCTACCTCTCGGAGGCATCGGCCGAGGTCGATCAGATCCTCGCCATCGAGGCCCGGCGCTTCCTCCGCTTCGCGGTGTTCGGCTTCTTCATCACCGTGCCGCCGATCTTCTTCTTCGCCCGGGCCGGCGCGCCCGCGCTGTCCGAGGCCTCGCGCTTCGCCGCGACCCTCTGGGCGCTCGTCCTCGTCGTCCGCCTGACCTTCCGTCGTCATCTGCTCAGCCTGCTCGTGCCCGCCCGCGAATCGAGCGCCATCGGGCGCGGCCTGCGCGGCCTGATCCGCTGGGCCTGGCCCCTCGTCGTGATCTTCGTCGGCGTCATCGTCGGCCTTCAGTTCCAGGGCTACCAGAATGCCAGCCTCTTCCTCGTCCAGCGCACCCTGCTGGCCGGCGGCTTCCTGATCGTCGTGACGATCGTCTACCAGTTCGGTCAGGCCCTGATCGAGAGTCGTACCACCAGCGTCATCGAACATGCCGAGAGCAGCGAGCAAACCCAGGAGTTCATGACGCGCGCGCGCCAGCGCCAGCTCGAGGCCTTCAATCGCATCTTCACGCTTCCGCTCGTCTTCTTCTGCCTGATCGGGGGCGTCGTCGGCGTCGCGGCGATCTTCGGGCTGTCCGGCGCCCGCTGGGACGAGGCCAGCACCGCCTCGGTCTTCAAGGAGGTCCGCACCGCGGACGGCGTGCTCATCCCCGGCCTCACCTGGGGCGACCTGAGCTCGGCCCTGCTGATCTTCGTGATCGGCTACATCATCGCATCGACCGTGCGCGACCTGATCGTCGTCGGGCCCGGCAAGCCGCACGACGAGAAGCGCGGCGGCCAGTACGCCATCGGCACGCTCGTCTTCTACGTCCTGATGATGATCACGATCATCCTCGGCCTGAAGACCATGCAGGTGAGCCTCGCCGACTACGGCTGGCTGCTCGGCACCGCGGGCGTCGCCCTCGGTTTCGGCCTGACCCAGATCCTGTCCAACTTCGTCTCGGGGCTCATCCTCTTCGTCGAACGCCCGGTCCAGGTCGGCGACATCGTCACGATCGGCGACGTCCAGGGCGACGTGCGCAAGATCTCGATCAGATCGACCATCGTCCGGACGCGCGACGGCGTCTCGATCATCCTGCCGAACCGGAAGCTGATCGAGGAAGACGTCATCAACTGGTCGCACAGCGACGCCAAGACCCGGCTCAAGGTCGATGTCGGCGTCGCCTACGGCTCGGACGTGCCGCTGGTGAAGAAGATCCTGCTCGAGGTCGCCGAGCGCGAGGGCCGCATCCTGAAGCGGCCCAGGCCCGAGATCGACTTCGTCGGCTTCGGCGAGAGCGAGCTGTCCTTCCGGGTCCTCGCCTGGCTGGCCACCCCGGACATCACGGTCCAGCGCCGGGTCCGCTCCGACATGAATTCGGCCATCGACGCGGCCTTCCGCCGCTTCGGCGTCGAGATCCCCTTCCCGCAGCGCGACCTGCACATCAAGAACACGCCGCGCACGATCGAGCGCAAGCGGCTCGATGCCGAGGCCGAGAAGGAAGAGGCCGAAGCCGACGGCTCCGAGAGCTGACCATGGCCGTCTTCCTGCGCGATGCCGAACGGTCGGGAGCCCGGATCGACGTCCTGATCGACGGCGACCGCATCGTCGCGATCGGTCCCGGCCTTGTGCCCCCGGACGAAGCCGAGCTGATCGACGGCCGGGGCTCGCTGGTCTCTCCGGCCTTCGTGGACCTGCAGCTGAACGGCGCCTTCGGTCACGACCTCGTGGAGTCGCCGGAGAGCGTCTGGGAGATCGCGAGGCGCCTGCCCGAACGGGGCGTCGGCTCCTTCCTGCCGACGATCATCAGCTCGGCGCCCGGCACGATCGAGGCGATGATCCGGGTCCTCGAGGCCGGACCGCCGGCCGGCTTCGCCGGTGCCCTCCCCCTGGGTATCCACCTGGAAGGCCCCTGCCTTGCGCCCGCCCGACGCGGAGCGCACGAGGAGCGCTTCCTCCGCGCCGCCCGCGAGCGACCCGAGGCGATGCTGCACCCGCTGGTGAAGATGGTCACGCTCGCGCCGGAGCTGGACGGAGCCCTCGCGCTGGTCGCGGAACTCGCGGGTCGCGGCCTGGTCGTCTCCGCCGGCCATTCCGATGCGGGCCCGGACGAGGTCGCGGTCGCGAAGTCGGCGGGACTTCGCGCCGGCACCCACCTCTACAACGCGATGAGCGGTCTCCATCACCGTGAGCCCGGCCTCGCCGCGGCGCTCCTCGACGACGCGGACCTCTTCTGCGGCCTCGTCGCCGACGGCGTCCACGCCGATCCGCTGATGGTCCGGCTGGCGCTGCGTCTCAAGGGCCCCGATCGCCTCTTCCTCGTCAGCGACGCGATGGCGGGCGCCGGCTGCGCGCCCGGTCGCTACCGTCTGGCCGGACAGGATGTCGTGGTGGACGAAACCGCGGTACGCCTTGCGGACGGCAGGCTTGCCGGCAGCTCGGCCCTCCTCGATCGCTGCCTGCGCGGCATGCGCGCGGCGACGGGCCTCCCGCTCGCCGATCTCCTGCCCCTGGTCACCAGCACGCCCGCCGCCCTGCTCGGCCTCGACGCCGCGGTCCGGCCGGGCGCCCGCGCCGATCTCGTGCTCCTCGACGAGGAGGGCCGGGTCCGGCTCACGATCCTCGCGGGCGAGATCCGGCACCGCCGATGAAGAGGGGCCCCGCCGAACGAACGGCGGGGCCCCTTCATGAGCGCTGATCGACCCGAGGATCAGGGATAGAGCACGAGGACGAGTCCGTTCGTGCTCGACAGTCCCGGAACCGCGCCCGCGTCGGAGAGCGCCACCTGGAAGTAGACGCGCAGGCCGGCGAGGTTCATCTGGTTCGGGATCGGCGCCGACAGCGAGGCCACGCCCGCCACGACCGGCGCGTTGAAGCCGGAGGACGGGAAGAGGTCGTGCTGCGGGATCGACAGCCACTGGATGACGCCGTTGCCCATGTCGATGTAATCGGGCTTGGCGGCGCCGAAGAAGTAGGCCGTCTCGCCGGAGACGCCGTTGGTCACGTCGAACTGGAAGCTCGAGTTGCCGAGCGTCGGGTTGCCGCCGCTGGAACCCAGCACCGGCGCACCACCCGAACCCGGCGACGACGTGCCGAAGGCGAAGGTCGTCGCCGCCGTGCCTCCGGTCGAGATGTCGATCACGCCGCAGTAGACGCCGATCTCGCTCCCCGTGTCGACGGTGATGTCGCGGGGACCCGGTTCCGCATCGGCGGCGATGGTCGTCGGGAAGATCTTGTAGCCGTTCGGACCGATCGTGCCCGAGGCGGTCGAGTTCGGGCCGAAGGTGACGCCCTGCCCCGACATCGAGAAGAACGAGTCGGAGTAGGTGTTCACGTTCGGACCGGCGACGACGGTGAAGGTCGTGGCGCCGGGCGCGAGCTCGTAGCCGCCGGCCGAGACCGAGAAACCGCCCATGCCGGTCGGGAAGTCGCCGATCTGCACCAGGTTGATGGTCGGCGCCGACGCGTTCACCGCGATGTCGATGCTCGAGGTGACCATCGCCTCCTGCACCCGCACGATCGTCGGGGTCGTGTTGCCGCCGTGGAAGGTGGTCTGGAAGCTCGAGTCCTTGCCGGTCGTGTAGAAGCTGCTGGTGATGTTGGTGTCACCGACCGGGCCGTCGAGCGGCTCGGCGTAGATCTGATAGGGGCCCTGAGGCAGGCCGCTGAGCAGGTAGGTCCCGTCCGGCTTGCTGATCGCCGAGGCGTAGGTCACGCCGTCGACGACGCTGCGCGCCACGACGTGCGCGCCGTAGAGATTCGCGGCCGACTTGGTGACCGTTCCCGTGACGGCTCCGGTGGACCAGAAGTTCTCGACTGTCTGATAGACCCCGTTCACGCCGGCGATGTCGTCGAGCGCGAGCGAGCGCTGGTGCGTCGCACCCGCCGAGGTGAAGGGGAACATCGTCGCCGAGCAGACGCCGGTGTGGTTCAGGCCGAAGGCATGGCCGAACTCGTGACAGGCGATCGACTCGATGTCGTAGTTCGTGGGCGTCCCGACGCTGGTGAAGGTGAAGGACTGGCTCCAGACGATGTCGCAGTCGGTGATCTGGAAGCTCGGGATCGAGTAGCTCGTGAGCGTCACCGCCAGGGCGCCGCCGACGGCGGAGACGTTGGGAGCGGTGTTCGCGAAGGTCACCAGGTTGATGCCGTCCGAGTTGTTGACCGAGGCGGTCGAGGTCAGTCCGCCGTCGACGAAGCTGACGCTCGAGACCGCGGGCCAGCTCATCGCGCCGGCATTGCAGGCCGTGCGCGAGTTGCTGCCCGGCTCGACGTTGGTGATCGGCGGGCTGACGCCGTCGTGATACATGAAGGTGGCCGAGCTGCCGGCGAAGGTGGGCGTGCCCTGGTTCGGGCCGCTCTGCTGGATGTTGACGACGTGGGCCAGCGACCGGCCCTTGCCGCGCGGACCGCCGTTGTCGGCGGCGACGGCGAGGGAGGCGGTCAACGCCAGCGCGAGCAGGAGGTGGAGGTACTTCATCACTTGACCTCCTTCTTCTCGGCGGCCTTGGCGACGAGCTCGCGCAGCTTGGCAGCGAACTCCTCGAGGGTGACCGCGCGCGGCTGCGGGTCGGCCTCGGTGGCGAAGTACTCGCGGTGCACGTGAGGCATGGCCGGGTCGAGCTTGACCAGACGCTCGCCGGTGGCGAGGTTGTCGATCACGTCGAAACGGCCCTGCACGCAGCCGTGGGTCCGCCACTGCCCCAGCACGTCCTTCTTCAGGAAGAGCAGGACGCGCTCGCCCTCGGCGAAGCGGGGCATGCCGACGACCACGGTCGTGATGTTGCCGACCGTGCCGCCGACCTCGGCGAGCTCGAGCGTGCCGGTGTTCTCGCCCTTCAGGGTCGAGACGACGTTGAGCTGGGTATAGGTGAAGATGACCCGGGTCCCCTTGGCGTAGGCGCCGCGTTGGACGCCGACCTCGGCGATCACGACGCGCTCGCTCTCGGCGGCGAGCTGGGCCAGGTTCTTCTTGATCAGGATCGTCGCGTCCGCGGTCTCGCGTCCGGCGACCAGAAGGATCGCCAGGACCACCGCGGTCCAGAGCATGCGGGCTCTCATTCGGTACTTCTCCTCGATTGGCGCGGCCATGTCACTCCCGGGCTCCGCGGACGGAACCCACCACCTTGATCGACCAACCCCGACTCTAACTGTCGCAAGGACGGTCGTGAATCGACTTTAGGAGCATTCATCCATGCTCGAAGAGTTGGGTTTTCCTGCCTTCGCGATACGCGGGCTGCGACCGAACCGCCGTCCGACGGCTCAGCTCGACCAGTAGTCCTGGCTGCCGAGGGCGATGAGCGCGGGGTCGTCGTAGAGCCCGCGGCGGCGACGACGACGCATCCGGAGCAGGCTCGCGATCATGCGCAGGGCGTCGCGGAAGGGTCGAACGCTGGAGGGTCCCTGGTGGACGAGGCGGGCCGGAACGCGCCGGATCGCGAGGTTGTGGATCAGGGCGACGTAGAGGATCTCGACGTCGCCGGCGAAGCCGTCCTCGCGGCCGACGCCGAAGAGCGCCTCGGCCGCGTCGGCGCGGAAGGCCTTGATGCCGCACTGGGTGTCGTGCAGCCCGCCGGTGACCAGCAGGCGGACGAAGAGACTGAAGAGCCGGGTCGCCAGGCCGCGCAGAAGGCCGAGCTCCGCCCGGTAGATCGAGCCCGGCAGGGTGCGATCGCCGACGACGACGTGGAAGCCGCCCTGCTTCACGAGGTCGTACATCGGGCGGACGACCCGCGAGTCGTAGGGCAGATCCGCGTCGGTGAAGAGGCGCACGGCGCCGGTCGCGGCCCGCATGCCCTCGCGCAGGGCGCCGAACTTGCCGCGGTTCTCGTCGAGGAGGATCACCCGGATGCGCTCGTCGTCGAGGCCCTTCAGGAGTTCGGCGCCGTCGTCCGGGCTGGCGTCGTCGATCAGGACGATCTCGTGGTCGAAGCCCTCCTCGTCGAGCCGGGAACGCAGCTCGGGCAGTCGCTCGAGCAGTTCGCGCGCGCCGCCGTGGACCGGGATGACGACCGAGAGATCCCTCATCGCGACGCCTCCGGACGACGGGCCGCGACGGCGAGCAGGTTGCCGAAGGGCAGGTCGATGCGCCGCTCGAGACGATCGACGGCACGGGCGAGGCCGCGCGCCAGCGGGGCGAGGAAGGGCGCGAAGGTGCAGTAGCAGCGGATCTGCTCGACCTCGAAACCGGCCCCCTCGACGAAGGAGCGCAGCATGCGGCGGTGGAGATGGGTGACGTGCTGGTCGGCGTCCATCTTGGCGGTCGCGGCGAAGCGATCGGCGGCCCACTCGACGACCGGCCAGAGGCCGCGGTAGTTGGGCGTGGTGAGGAGGAGCCTCCCGCCGGGCTCGAGCAGGGCGAAGAGGTCCGCGAGGAGCTTCTCGATCTGCGGCGGATGGACGTGCTCGACGATCTCGAGACAGGTCGCCATGGAGAAGCCGCCCTTCGGGAGATCGAGTTCGTCGAGGTAACCCTCGCGAAACTCGAGGCCTTCCCGCGCGAAGGTGGTCCGCGCATAGCCCACGGCATCGGGGTTCGCATCCACGCCCAGGACATCGAGACCCCGGGTTCGCAGCGCGTCGGCGATCACGCCCGAGCCGCAGCCGACGTCGAGGGCCCGGCCCCCGGGGGGCGGGATGAAGAACCAGTCGAGCAGTTCGAGCTTGGCGCGATGCCAGTGCCGCTGCACCGGCGGACCCTCCA
>JBFIHP010000050.1:0-10083 GCA_041601735.1 Planctomycetota bacterium
GGCGGACCGCGAGGGAGACGCCCTCGAGGACGGGCCTGGTGCCCAGGGTGACCGAGAGGTCGCGGGCGACGATGGCGGATCCTTCCCTCACCTGAGCGCGTTCTCCAGGACCTGGGTGACCTCGTCGATCCCCTTCTGGGGTTCGTTCTTCACCTTGCCGTGATCGAGGAGAAACATGCCCTCGTACTTGTTCAAGACTCGACTCCTGACTTCAAGCGTGCTGGTCTTCGCCTTCACCCGGGCCGATCGACTTGCGATTGACCTCGGGCATCAGCCTGGGGACCGTAACGCCGTCGAGAAAGTCCTCGACTGCACGCGCGGCACGATCCACCGCTTCGACCATGAAAACCGTCTCCGATTCGTCGAAGACGTCCAATACGTGTTCCCTGAGTCGTGCCGACTCGACTCCTCCGACGCCGATCCTGAGGCGCGCGAAGTCGTCAGAGCCCAGGGCCCGGCCCAGGTCTTTCAATCCGTTGTGGCCGCCGTCAGAGCCCCGGGCGCGCAGACGAAGACGTCCGGGCTCGAGGTTGACGTCGTCGACGACGACCAGGAGGTCGCCGGCGTCGAGGCCTTCTTCCAGGAGAAGCTTCAGGGCTTCTCCCGATCGGTTGACGAAGGTCACGGGCTTGATCAGCAGCCCGCCCCGCGTCCGACATTCCAGGTGATGGGGACCGGCCTTGCGGAAGGACAGCCCCGATCTCCTCGCCACCTCGTCCAGCACGCGAAAGCCGACGTTGTGGCGCGTTCCAGCGTAGCGCGCGCCGGGATTTCCGATCCCCAGAGCCACGCGCATCGGACGATCAGCCCTCGGACTCGTCGTCGTCCTTGCCCTTCGAGATCACCTCGGGCTCGACGTCCTCCTCGCCCTCCTCCGGCTCCACGACCTCCTCGGTGGCGTGGGTCAGGTGGTTGACGACGATCACGTCGGTGTCGTTGTGATCGTGGAGGGTGCAGCCCTTGGGCAGTTCGAGATCGCCGCAGGTGACGGTCTCGCCGACCTGGAGCTTCGAAAGGTTGATCACGAACTCCTTGGGGATCTGCAGCGGCAGGGTCTCGACCTGGACGTCCTCACGGATCTTCTCGACGATGCTGCCGGAGACCTCGGGCGCCGTGCCGACGAATCGGATCGGCACGAAGACCTGCACCGGGGTGTCCCGGTCGATGCGCATGAAGTCGCAGTGCAGGATGCTGCTGCCGAGGCTGTCGAACTGCACGTCCTTGATGAGGACGGCCTGGCTCTTCTCCTCGTGATTGAGCTCCACGATGCGGAAGCCCCTCTCGACGACCTGCTCGACCTCATGCTGGTTCGCGACCATCGCGCGGGGTTCGCGCGCGAGACCGTAGAGATTGACCGGAATCAGCCCTTCACGACGGAGACGCCGGCTGGCGGCGGTACCTCGATCGCTGCGGTTCTTGACTGTGAGCTTCGCGCTTTCCATCTCGTTGTCCTGTCGCCGCATCCCGCGGCCGATCCTGGTTCCGGGAGACGATCCGCCGTCTCCCCGCGTTCATCGGCGGCGCTTCCGAGCGCGCGCCTTCTTCTTCTTGTCGTCGTCGTTCCGCGCGAGGGGCCTGGCGGGCACCCCCACCACGGTCTCGCCATCGGCCACGTCGCGTCCGCTCGTGACCACCGCGCCTGCTCCGACCACGGCATCCCGGCCGACGCCGACCGGAGCGACGAGAATCGCGCCGCTACCGACGAAAGCGCCGTCGCCGATCACCGTGCGGTGCTTCGAACGACCGTCGTAGTTGGCGGTGATGACGCCGGCACCGATGTTGACATCGCGCCCGACCTCGGCATCGCCGACGTAGCTCAAATGCCGCACGAGGCTCATCGAGCCCAAGCGGCTGTTCTTCACTTCGACGAAGTTGCCGACCTCGGCGCCGTCCTCGAGCACGGCCCCCGTGCGTAGATGGGCGAAGGGCCCGACCCGGCAGCGGGCGCCGATGCTAACACCGGGCATCAGCACGGAAAAGGGCCAAACGACCGTCCCCGAACCGATCGTAACTCCTTTGGCCACAAAGGTTGACGACGGATCGACGATCTCGACGCCGGCCGCGGCGTGTTGCTGCCAGATGCGCCGGCGGAGGGCCTCCTGGGCACTGCGGAGATCGTCGAGGGTGTTGATCCCGAAGGCCTCGGTCTCGTCCTCCAGGAGGTAGGCATGGACCGGCCTCGCCTCGGCGGCCAGGTCCTTGATCACATCGGTGAGGTAGTACTCGCCGGAGCCGGAATGGAGCTTCAGCCGCTTCAGACGGGCAAAGAGCTCCTCCTTCCGGAAGACGTAGATCCCGGAGTTGATCTCGCGGATCGCGAGCTGCTCGGGCGAGGCCTCGCGCGCCTCGACGATGCGCTCGATCCGGCCGCGACCGTCGCGGATGATCCGCCCGAGGCTGCCGGGCTCGTCGAGGACGGCGGTCATGACGCTCGCAAGCGCCCGGGAGCGTCGGTGCGCCGTGACGAAGGCCCGGAGGGTCTCGGCCCGCATCAGCGGGACGTCGCCCGAGAGGACGATGACGTCGCCCTCGCCCGCCGCGAAGCGCCGGCCGGCGCAGCGGATCGCGTGGCCGGTGCCCTTCTGCTCCCTCTGGAGGACGAATTCGACGTCGGCGGCGGCCGCGGCCTCCTTCACCAGCTCGCGACCGTGCCCGACGATGACCCCGATTCGACGCGGCTTCAGGGCGCGGGCCTCGTCGAGGACGTGCGCGATCAGGGGCTGACCGTGAAGAGGGTGGAGCACCTTGGGAAGATCGCTCTTCATGCGGCTCCCGCGACCGGCGGCGAGGATGAGGATGTCGAGGGGTCTCGCCATGCTGCGAACTCCAAGGTCCCGGCCGCGAAGAGCTTGAGGAGCCCCGAGCGGGGTGGGGATTGTAGCGGTCCCCTCGATCGATTCAATGCGGGGCCCGGGCGCGGCGGGCGGACCGGATATGAAGCGAGCTTCGCTGCCGCGAAGCTCGTGATTGCCCGACTAGGACTCGAACCTAGAATGAGAGAATCAGAATCTCCTGTGTTACCAATTACACCATCGGGCAAGACGGCCATCTCGGCGTGGGAGCGTGATAACAGATCGGCCCGGACCCTGCCAAGAGCCCCGGACGAGGTTTCCGCTCGCGAATCCCCCTCCCCCGGCGCTGCCTTCCCCTGTCCTTGACCCTTGCGAGGGCGCGGGTTAACTAGAGGCCGGCCGCACGCCCGGGGCCTCGCTCCGGTCCTGCCTGCGACCGCTACCCGGTGGTGTAATCGGTAACACTAGTGGTTTTGATCCACTCATTCCAGGTTCGAGTCCTGGCCGGGTAATCCCTCGGGCGTCAGACGCAAAGCCGCCGCTTGCCGCCGCATTCGGGTCAGACCCGGAACCGCCCGAAAGCGGCGGCTTCGCGTCTGACGCCGATCAGGGGTCGAGGCGGCGGCGGAGGAGGTCGAGGGCCTGGAGGACCGAGCGACGGCGGATGTCGAGCCGGTCGCCCGGGAAGATCCGGCTCTCCGCCACGGTGCCTTCGGGACCGGTCGCGGCCACCCAGACCAGGCCCACCGGCTTCGCGGCGCTGCCGCCCTCGGGGCCGGCGATGCCGGTCGTGGCGATCGCCCGGTCGGCCCCGAAGACCCGCCGCGCGCCCTCGGCCATGGCCCTCACCGTCGCCTCGCTGACCGCGCCCTCCTGGAGGAGAATCGACTCCGGGACTCCGAGCAGCGCGCACTTGGCGCCGTTCGCATAGGCCGTGACGCCGCCCAGGAACACCGAGGAGACTCCCGGGATCGCGGTCAGGAGCTCGCCGATCATGCCGCCCGTCAGCGACTCGGCGACGGCGAGCGTCTCACCGCGTGCGGCCATCAGCGCGACGACGATCTCCTCGATGGGCCGACCGTCGGCCGAGAAGAGGCGGTCGCCGAAGATCGCGCGCAGCTCCTTCTCCTCGGCGTCGAGGAGACCGTCGGCGGTCCTCGGATCGACGGCCCGGGCGCGGATGGAGAGCTGCACCTCGCCGGACTTGGCGGCGATGCCGTAGAGCGGATTCCGCCCGCGGTCGAGGCGCGGGCCGAGCAGATCGGCGATCTTGGACTCGGCCATGCCCGCGATGCGCAGGAGGCGCTCGCGCCGCGGGAGTCCGGGTTGCCCGAGCTTCTCGAGCGCGCCGTCGGCGATCATGCGCCGCAGTTCGGAGGGAACGCCGGGCAGGCACACGAGCCGATGCCCATGCCGTTCGACGAGGATGCCCGGCGCGAGGCCGATCGCGTTGTGGACCCGCGTCGCGCCGCGCGGCATGAAGGCCTCGATCGGATCACCGGCCGGCTCGGGGCGACCGAGCCGGCGCCAGAAGGCGAAGATGTCGTCGCGCGCCTCGGGCACGAGGACGAGATCGACGCCGAGCGCGAGCGCCAGGGCGTCGCGGGTGAGGTCGTCGGCCGTACCGCCGAGTCCGCCGGAGACCACCACGGCCTCGGCCTCGAGGAGTGCCGCGTCCATCAGGCGCGCGAGACGGTCGAGGTCGTCGCCGACCACGTCGAAGCCCAGGACCTCGAAGCCGCGATCCGTGAGTTCACGCGCGAGGATGACGCCGTTGCCGTCGGCCAGGCGACCCTCGACGAGCTCGTCGCCGCTGAGGATGATGCGCGCCTTCAGCGGTCCGCTCCCAGACGGTAGACCCAGGTGTCGGCCGCGCCCTCCCACCAGGTCCGCCAGGCCTCGCGGACGGCATCATGGGCAGCATCGTCGTCGTCCTCGAGGAGCGGCCGGACGCCGGTCGGGTTCTCGCCGACCAGGCCCGCGGCCATGGCCGACAGGGCCCGGAGGTCGTCCTCGTTCGCCTGCTCGATCGCGAGGACGAGCAGCCCCATGAACTCCTCGCCGCGACGCTCGAGAACGCGTTCGATCGTGACCGAATGGGTGGCGGAACTCACCAGGAAGCGCGACTTCCGCCCCTCCGTCGCCATCGGCGTGATCCGGTCGTCGCGGTAGCTGAGGTCGAGCAGGGCCGCCTTCTCGCCGTCGCCGGTCACGAGGACCTCGTTCCCTTCCGCCGGGAGGAGCTGGAAGAGCACCTTCGGCTTGAAGTCGATCGCCTCCATCATCGCGAAGAGCTTGAAGTAGGGCAGGCCCTCGCTCTCGACCTCGCCGGCCCAGCGCATCCGCTGGCCGACCAGGCGCGCGCGATACGAGGACACGAGCTCGGCCTGGAAGTAGACCAGCACGAGGATCAGGGCGAGGATCGCCAGCCCTCGCCGTCGCCAGCGCGCCCACTGGATCGGCGTCCGGTCCTCCTCCATCATCCAGGCGAAGAAGATCCCCATCTCGAAGAGCAGGCAGATCGGACCGGCCATGAGGACCTGGGTGACCGCATCGGGCGGGGTGAGGATGGCGCTGATGATGAAGGCGCCGAGGATGAAGTAGCGCCGCTTCTCGCGGAAGGTCGTCGATCGGACCAGGCCGATCTTGGCGAGCAGGGCCATCACGATCGGCAGCTCGAAGACGATGCCGAGGACGAGGGTCAGGGTGGTGAAGAGCGAGAGGTACTCGGAGAGACCGATCCAGTTCTGCAGGACCGTCGGGTCGGCGAAGGACAGGAGGTAACGGAGGCCGATCGGGATCAGCATCGTGTAGCCGAAGCTCACGCCGGCCGCGAAGAGGATCACCATCGGCGGCACGAAGCGATAGACCGCCTTCTTCTCGTGGTCGTAGAGCCCGGCGCCGACGAAGGCCCAGAACTGCCACATCCAGGCCGGCGCCGAGACGAGGAGCGCGACGATGAGCGAGACCTTCATGTAGGCGAAGAAGGAATCGGTCGGGCTGCGGACGTTCAGGAGCGCGTTCAGCCGGAGATCACGGGCGATATCGGTGAAGGGCTCGACGACGAAGCGCAGGACGGGCTCGTGCCAGCCGAAGACGATGATGAAGGCGATGAGCGTCGAGAGGATCGCGCGGATGAGCCGACGGCGCAGCTCCTCCAGGTGATCCCCGAAGCTCATCTCGTGATGTTCGGTTTCCTCGGGCATCCGGGCTCCGCTCCTCGCCCGAGACGATAACGCCTCGGGCCCCGGGCGCGAAGGGACTCCGAACGAGATGGGCGGGCTCGCAGGGGTCCGAGATCGCGCGCGGGCCGGTCATGAGAGAAGGCCCTCCGCCGCGGGGGCGAAGGGCCTTCTCGTGTTCGGCCGGGCCCTCGAAGGGCCGGTCGCGATCAGTACTTGAGGTAGTGCTCGAGATCCTGCGCCCGCAGCATCTCGGTTCCCCAGCGAACCGCGTCGTTGTAGGCCTCGGTCTCCTTGAACCAGTTCGGGTTGGCGTCGTCGCCGATCGCCTCCGGGTCCGGGTTGCCGCCGAGGACGACGAAGTCGACGTAGATCGAGAACTCGTCGGCGACCTTCATGCCGTACTGCTCGAGGATCGCCTTGGCCTGCTGATTGGTGAACCGGCCAGGCAGATTGCCGAGGAAGTAGAAGGTCATGGCGCCGTCGCGCTCGAAGACCGGGCTGGTGATGAAATCACCGCGCTCGGGCCGGGCGCCGTCCTCGAGGCTGCAGAGCGCGCGATCGCGCTCGACGTCGGTCACGACGATGTAGCCGTGATACTCCTTCACCCGACCCTTGGCGAGGCCGTAGGTGTTGAAGCGGGTGCCGCGGCGCAGGCCCTGGCGGCTTCCGATGTCGATGTAGCAGGTACCCGTGGCGAGGTTGACGCCGCTGACGTTGCCGTCCGGAATGTTGCGCTCGCGCTTCGTGCGGATCTCGGTCTTGAAGGACCGGACCTCGCGCTCGAAGGCGTTGGTCGCATTCTGCATCGCGGTGATCTGCTCGTTGCTCGACGCGAGGGTGGTCTCGAGACGATCCGTGATCGTAGACAGGTCGGTCGCGAGGGCGTCCTTCTGACTCTCGAGCAGCTGCTCCTTCGAGGCGTTGGTCGCCCGGAGCTGGTTCATCGCCTCGTTCTTGGCGGAGAGCTCGCCGTTGTGAGCGGTGACCATGTCGTCGTTGGCGCGCTCGGCGCTCGCCTTGCCCGACTTCAGCGTGTCGATCTCGGCCTCGAGCGAGGCGATCTGGGTCTTCAGGCGGTTCACCATCGCCTCGGCCGGGTCGATGATGTTGTAGATCTGGTTCATGCTCTCCTCACCGTTGAAGAGGTTGCGCGCCTCGTTCACCCGCCGCTCGATCGGCGTGACGAGGGTCTCGCGGACCTTCTTCAGGTAGGTCGAGCGATCGTCGGTGACGTCGTCGATCGGGGGGAGCTCATCGGCGATGCCGCCGATCTTCTTGGCGACCTCGGTGTAGGCGGCCCTGAGCATGACCTCGCGCTCGATCGCCTTGTCGGCCTGAGCGGTGGCATCGCTGGCGGCCTTGGTCTTCTGCTCGTTGTCACTGAACTCGGTGAACCACAACGCCCAACCGGCGATCGCGACCACCAGCGTGATGATGAGGAACATGATGTGGACCGCGCCGGCCTGACGAATTGAAGGCGTCATCAAAGAAAAACCTCCTGGGGCACGAGCGTCGTCATCCTCGCGCCGTCTGTTCCCTTGTTTTCCCGTACGCACCGGGGCGGTGCGGGCTCAGGATAGCGGAGCGCCCGCGGCATTGAAAGACCTGGAGAATAAGGCCTTCGGGACCCGGGCTCTCTTCGTTCGAGCGGCGGGATTTTAGGGCCGGGGCCGAAGGGGTGTCAACCCAAAAAAGCGCGCCCAAGGGCGTTGACCGCTTGATCTTAACTCTGCTACAGTCCTGACGTTCCCAGCCCTGGGAGCGCCCTCACCGACTCTCCTGGACGAACCGCCCCGCACCGGGGCAAGCTGATCCTAAGGTCGGCCCGAGGGCTCGCTGAACCGAATCCGCCGATCGCATCGATCGAGCGCATCCCGAAGCCATCTCCCTGAACCACTGGAATCCCCGACCCCGCCCCAGCCATGACCACCGTTCTCGGAGTCATCGGCGGCATCGGCTCCGGAAAGTCGGCCGTCTCGAAGGCCTTCGCCAGGCTGGGGGCCGTCGTGCTCGACGCCGACGCCTTCGCCCACGACGTCCTGCAGGAGGCGGGGACCAGGCAAGCCCTGGAGGGGGCCTTCGGAGCGGGGATCTTCGACGCCGAGGGCCGGCTGGATCGGGCGGCCCTGGCCGCGCTGGTCTTCGGGGAGGACAAGGCGGACGCACGACGCCGCCTGAACGAGATCGTACACCCCGCCGTCCGGCGCAAGCTGGACGCGGGCCTCGAAGCCGCCCGGAGGGAGGCGGCTCCGCTGGTGATCCTGGACATTCCCCTCCTGCTCGAGTCGCCCTACCGGGAGGTTTGCGATCGCATCCTCTTCGTGAAGGCGGGCCTCGACCATCGACGTCGCCGCGTGCGCGCGCGCGGCTGGACGGACGAGGAACTCGAGCGACGCGAAGCCGCCCAGACTCCGCTCGCGGAGAAGGAAGAGGCGGCGCAGTTCGTGCTGGTCAATGAAGGCGACCTGCACGAACTCGAAACCGAGGTGAGAGAGCTGTTCGACGACCTCGTCGACGGTTGACTGGAGACGGACATGGCCAAGGCCGCCAAGAAGAAGACCACGAAGAAGACCGCCGCGAAGAAGAGCGAGGCCGTTCAGGAGGACCTCGAACTCGATCTCGAGACCGCCGAGGAGGTCGAGGCCGAGCCGGCCGCCGAGGAGGCCTCGGCGGCGAAGCCGAAGAGCAAGGCCAAGACCGCCAAGAAGAAGGCGGAGGTCGAACTGCCGCAGCCCGACGTCGAGGACGAACTGGAGGAGCTCGAGGTCGCGGCCCCGCCCGAGGGCGAGGGCGCGGGCGAGGACGCACCCGAACCGCTCCACCTCGCGGACCTCCAGCGTCAGAGCCTCGCCGATCTCCAGGCGATGGCGCTGGCCGAGGGGATCGAGGACATCAGCGGCATGGCCAAGCAGGACCTGATCTTCAAGATCCTGAAGCTCCGCACCTCGCGCAACGGGATCATGAAGGGCGAGGGCGTCCTCGAGATCCTGCCCGACGGCTTCGGCTTCCTCCGCTCGCCGGCCTACAGCTACCTCCCCTGCCCCGACGACATCTACATCTCGCCCTCGCAGATCCGTCGCTTCGGGCTGAAGACCGGCTGCAAGGTCACCGGCCAGATCCGGCCGCCCAAGGAGAACGAGCGCTACTTCGCTCTCCTGCGGGTCGAAACGGTCAACGAGAGCCCGCCCGAGAAGCTGATCGAGACCCCGGTCTTCGAGGAGCTGACCCCGCTCTATCCCGAGGAGCGCTTCATCCTCGAGACCACGCCGGACGAGATCGCGATGCGCATCGTCGATCTCATCGCCCCGATCGGAAAGGGCCAGCGCGGCCTGATCGTCGCGCCGCCGCGGACCGGCAAGACCATCCTCCTGCAGAAGTTCGCCAACTCGATCGCCACGAACAACCCGGACGTGGACCTCATCGTCCTGCTCATCGACGAGCGCCCCGAGGAGGTCACCGACATGGAGCGTTCGGTGCGCGGCGAGGTCGTCTCCTCGACCTTCGACGAGCCCGCCAGCCGCCACATCCAGGTGGCGGAGATGGTCATCGAGAAGGCCAAGCGCATGGTCGAGTACGGCCGCGACGTGGTCATCCTGCTGGACTCGATCACCCGCCTCGGCCGCGCCTACAACACGGAGGTGCCCCATTCGGGCAAGATCCTCTCCGGCGGCGTCGATGCCGCGGCCCTGCAGAAGCCGAAGCGATTCTTCGGCGCGGCCCGCAACATCGAGTTCGGCGGCAGCCTGACCATCCTGGCGACCGCGCTCATCGAGACCGGCAGCCGCATGGACGAGGTCATCTTCGAGGAATTCAAGGGCACCGGCAACATGGAGCTCCAGCTCGATCGCCGGCTCTCGGACAAGCGCATCTTCCCCGCGATCGACATCAACCGATCCGGCACCCGCAAGGAGGAGCTCCTGCTCGACCCCGAGGAGCTGAAGCGCATCTACCTCCTGCGCAAGGTCATCAACGACATGAACCCGGTCGATGCGATGGACCTGCTCTCGCAGCGGATCAAGAAGACGCAGACCAACATCGAGTTCCTGATGTCGATGAACCTCTGAATCGCCCCGACACCGTCGTCATGGAAGGGCCCGGTCGCAGGA
>JBFIHP010000051.1:0-10067 GCA_041601735.1 Planctomycetota bacterium
GCGGCACCGGCCTCGTCCTCATCGACCAGAGGATCGCCCATGACGACGTCCACGACCTCGGAGAAGATCACGAGCCAGCCGTCGCCGCAGGCGAGGCCGTGATTGGTGAGTTCGCAGCGCTCGAAGCAACCGAGCAGCTTGCTCTCCAGGGCCTTGCCCCAGAGCCTCAGGATCTCGGGCTCGACGTCGATGCCGAGACGCCTCCGGGCGCCGTCGTCGAGCACCCCGCCGTGCGACTCCAGGTCCTCGAAGACGGTCCGCAGCTCGGCGATGTCGAGCGATTCGATGCGCGCCCGGATCGAGGCCGGCTCGACCAGGAGATCGAAGAGCTCGGCATGGGGAATCTCTCGCGCGGCCTCGAGACCGAGCTCGTCGAGGCGCCCCTTCAGTTCGCCGCGCTCGATGAAGCGCAGGTAGGCGCGCAGGCCGAGCGAGGCATCGATCGGGCGGCGGCTCGAATCGAAGACCTTCTCGAGCAGACGACCCAGCTCCTCCGGAATGCAGAAGGAGGTGCCCCGCGAGGGACCGCCGCGGACGGGCCGGGGGATGAAGAAGCCGCGCTCCGCGAGCGCCGTGGCGACCGGGACGAGTTCGAAGTCGTCCACGGGGAGCTCGTCCGAGTCGAACTCCTTGAGGTCGAAGACCTCGCTCCAGCGCCCGGATCGCACGACGAAGACCAGAAGGTCGCGCAGCTTGGAGGGCAACTGCGGCAGTCGCTCCTCGATCATCGCCCGCGAGCTCAGGGCATCGCCGAGCATGCGGCGACGATCCCGTTCGCCCACCGGCCAGGCGTGCCGGTCGAGATTCCAGAATCCGAGGGCGTGGTCCAGATACCTGCCGTCGAAATGCTCCAGTGCCTGTTCGAGCTTCACGCTCTCTCTCCCTTGACGTCCCGGGACGCGCCCGCGCCCAGGTCCTCGCTGTTGCTCCAGTCCAGTCCGGAGAACTCCCGACGGACGTTCATCACCTCGTAGTGGTAGCCCTGCTCGGTCAGGAACATCTGTCGGTTCGCCGCGAACTGCATCTCACGCGTGTCATCGGTCACCAGGGTGTAGAAGATCGTGTCGAGGTCGTGGCTCTTCGGCCGCAGCACGCGACCAAGCCTCTGGGCCTCTTCCTGGCGCGACCCGAAGGTGCCCGACACCTGGATGGCGACGTTTGCATCCGGCAGATCGACGGCGAAGTTGGCCACCTTCGAGACGATCAGGTTGGTGATCTCGCCGGTCCGAAAGGCGCCGTAGAGCTCTTCGCGCTCGGCCAGCGAGGTCTTGCTGGTGATGATGTCGTATCCGGTCATGGCGCGGATCTGCGCCAGCTGCTTCAGGTACATGCCGATGATCAGCACCCGGTCCTGCGCGTGGCGCTCGAGCAGGGCCCCGAGCGCGCGCAGCTTGAGCGGGTTCTCGGCCGCGAGGCGATAGCGCTCCCGGCGCCCGGCGGACGCGTACTGATGGGCGTCCTCGCGGGCGAAGGGCACGCGCACCTCGATGCAGCGGGCCTCGGCGATGAAACCCTGGCCCTCGAGCCGGCGCCAGGGCATGTCGTAGCGCTTCGGCCCGATGAGCGAGAAGACCTCGTCCTCGCGTCCGTCCTCTCGGACCAGGGTCGCGGTGAGGCCGAGCCGCCTCCGCGCCTGCAATTCGGCCGTCATCCGGAAGACCGGCGCCGGGAGCAGGTGAACCTCGTCGTACACGACCAGACCCCAGTTCTCGCGCATGAAGGCGTCGAAGTGGGGATGGTCGCCGTCGCGCGTCGAGCGGTAGGTGATCATCTGATAGGTCGAGACCGTGACGGCCGCGATCTCCTTGACCTCCGCACTGTACTCGGCGATGGCCTCGGGAGGCAGCGTCGTCTTCTCCTTCAGCTCGCGCACCCACTGCCTGAGCGCCGTCGTGCTGTTGGTCAGGACCAGGGTCTTGGTCTGGTAGAGCTGCATGACGGCCATCGCCGTCACCGTCTTGCCGGCGCCGCAGGGCAGGACGACGACTCCGTTGCCGCCGCGTTGATCACCGTCCTGGTAGAAGGCCTCCGCCGCCGCGCGCTGGTAGGGCCTGAGGTCGAAGCTCGAGCCGTCGCCGAGCCTGTGACTCAGGTCGAAGGCGAGGCTGTCGCCCTCGAGATAACCGGCGATGTCCTCGACGGGAAAGCCCGCCCGCACGAGGGCGCGCTTGAGTTCGCCGCGAGCGGCCTCGTGGACGCCGAATTCGCAGCGCTCCGGATCGGCGGTCTCGACCAGGTCTCCGATGCTCTTCAGGGCCGCCACCCGCTCCCACAGGTCCTGCGAGACCGAGAGCACGAGACGCGCGCCCTCACGCCGGAGCAGGAGCCGGCCGAAGCGGCTCATGATCTCCTCGATCTGGCCGGTGAGGGTCTTCGGCAGCGGCAGCATCGAGAAACCGTCGAGGAAGGCGATCACGTCGTCGCAGGGGATGCCGGCGGCGGCGGCGTTCCACAGCGAGATCGGGGAGATCCGGTAGGTATGGAGGTTCTCCGGACTCTTCACCAGCTCGGCGAACTGCGCGAGGTTCTCCCGGGCCTCCTCGGCCTGCGCATGATGCACGTCGAGGAGCACGGTCCGGTCGTTCTGCACGATCAGGGGGCCGTCACGCCGCGCCATCTTCGACTCCTCTCCCCGGCTTCAGGGCCGCCTTGCGCCGTCGCGGCGCGACCTTCCTGCGTGCCTCGCGCTTCGCCGCGTGCAGCGCGAGGAAGCGGCCGGTCAGCGAGTCGGGCGCCGCCATGATCTCCTCGGGCGTGCCGCGGGCCGTGACGAGGCCGCCCCCGGCGCCGCCGTCGGGTCCCAGATCGACGACGTGATCCGCGCTCATGATCACGTCGAGATTGTGCTCGATGACGCAGACCGTGTGCCCGGCCGCCACCAGACGGTGCAGGACGCCCGCGAGCTTGGCGATGTCGTCGAAATGCAGCCCCGTGGTCGGCTCGTCCAGGACGTAGAGGACCGAGTCGGAGCTGCGCCGCGACAGCTCGCTCGCCAGCTTGATGCGCTGCGCTTCACCGCCCGACAGCGTGTTCGCGGGCTGACCGAGCTTCAGGTAACCGAGCCCGACGTCGGCGAGGGTCTGCAGCGCGGCCACGATGCGGCGATGGTTGGCGAAGAAGACCAGGGCCTCGTCGATCTCCATCTCGAGCACGTCTGCGATGGTCTTGCCGCGATAATCGACGAGCAGGGTCTCGGAGTTGTAGCGGCGGCCCTTGCAGATCTCGCAGGTGATCCAGACGTCGGCGAGGAAGCTCATGTCGATCCGCACCGAGCCGCGACCGGAGCAGCCCTCGCAGCGGCCGCCGGGCGCGTTGAAGCTGAAACGGCCGGGCTTGAAGCCCTTCAGGCGCGCGAGCGGCGCCGTGGCGAAGACCTGCCGGATGTGATCGAAGCAGCCGGTGTAGGTCGCCGGGTTCGACTTCGGGCTCTTGCCGATCGGTGCCTGGTCGATCACGACCAGATCGCTGACGTGGCGCGCGCCGACGAGCTTCGAGTAGAGGGCGCCCTCGCTCGAGGCCCGGCGCAGGGTCTTCTCGACCGCCGGCACGAGGGTCGAGACGACGAGGCTGCTCTTGCCGGAGCCGCTCACGCCGGTGACGCAGGTGAAGGTGCCGAGCGGCAGGTCGAAGTCGATGCCGCGCAGGTTGTTGGTCCGGACCTTGCGCAGCGAGAGGGTCTTGCCGTTGCCGGCCCGCCGCTCCGGCGGCGGCTCGAGTCGCCGTCGTCCGGACAGGTAGTCGGCGGTGAGCGAGCGGGACTCCTTCAGGAGGCGCGAGCGCGGGCCCTGGTAAACGATCTCGCCGCCGCGGTGGCCGGCGCCGGGACCGATGTCGATGATGTGGTCGGCCCGGTCGATGGTGTCCTCGTCGTGCTCGACGACGATCACCGTGTTGCCGAGCTTCTTCAGCTCCTCGAGCGTGCCCAGGAGGCGATCGACGTCGCGCTGGTGGAGACCGATGGTCGGTTCGTCGAGGACGTAGAGGACGCCGGTGAGACGGCTGCCGATCTGGGTCGCGAGGCGGATGCGCTGGGCCTCGCCTCCCGACAGGGTGTTCGCACGCCGGTCGAGGCCGAGGTAGTCGAGGCCGACCTCGGCCAGGAAGCGCAGCCGGTCGCGCACCTCCTTCAGCGGGCGTTCGGCGATCTTCTTCTCGGCCGCCTTCAGCTTGACGCCGGAGAAGAAGGCGAGGGCCTCGCCCACGGTGGCGGCCGTGGCCTCGGCGATGCTCTTGCCGGCGACGGTCACCGCGAGGGCGTCGCTGCGGAGCCGCGCGCCCCGGCAGTCCGGGCACTCGCCGGAGGTCATGACCTCGGCCACCTTGTCACGCCAGTTGTCGCTGTCGGTCTCGTGGAACCAGCGTTCGACGTAGGCGCGCAGCCCGGGCCAGCTCACGTTCATCTCGAAGCGGGTGCTCTCGCCCTTGCGGGTCCGGCGCATGCGCACCGGGATGCGCTCGTCGTGACCGTTCAGGATGAGGTCCTTCGCCGCGGCCGGGAGGCTCTCGAAGGGCTCGGAGATGTCGAAGCCCATGGCCTCGCCGAGCGAGGCGAGCGCCTTCCGGTAGTAGGACTTGCGCTGCATGAAGCGGCCGACCTTGCCGCTCATGGCGCCCTTCATGATCGGGCGCGAGGGCCGATCGACGAGCAGCTCGGGGTCGCAACGCCGGACCTTGCCGAGCCCGGCGCAGGTCGCGCAGGAACCGTGGTGCGAGTTGAACGAGAACATCCGGGGGCTGAAGACCTCGGGAACGGTGTGACCGTGCCGGACACAGCTGCGCGCGGCTGTGAACCAGAGCTCTTCGCCCGCGACCGGGAGGTAGCCGCAGAGACCGCCGCCCTCGGCGTAGGCCTGGGGCAGGGCCTCGATCACGCGCTTGCGCGACTCCGGTTTGACCTGGATGCGATCGATCACGAGGTGCGCGCGCCGCACCGCGCCGAGATCGCCGAGGTCCTCGTCGAGCCGGACCTCGCGTCCGTCCAGCAGCACCCGCAGGAAACCCCGGCTCTGGAGCTCGGGCGCGAGCTTCTTCAGGTCCTTCGGGGCGGCGAGCCGCGGCTCGCCGCCGAGTTCGGGGTCGTGCAGGGGCGCCACGATGCGGCCGCGGCTGCCGGCTGCCTCCTTCGCCAGGCGTCGCCAGGCCGCGCCCGGCGACTCCGCCTTCAGCTCGACGCCGCAGTCAGGGCAATGCGGGCGACCGACCCGCGCCCAGAGCAGACGGAGGTAGTCGTAGATCTCGGTCGTCGTGGCCACGGTCGAGCGTGGATTGCGCGAGACGTTCTTCTGGTTGATGGCGATGGCGGGCGCGAGGCCCTCGATGCGATCGACCGGCGCCTTCTCGAGCCGGCCGAGAAACTGCCGGGCGTAGGCCGAGAGCGACTCGACGAAGCGGCGCTGGCCCTCGGCGAAGATGGTGTCGAAGGCGAGCGAGGTCTTGCCGCTCCCCGAGGGGCCGGTGACCACCGTGAAGCTGCCGGTCGGAATGGTGACGTCAACGCTCTTCAGGTTGTGGGTCCGCGCGCCCTGGATGACCAGGGAACCGCTGACGCTGCGATCGATCGGGGCCTTGCGGCGTCGCCGATTCGGTTTGCGAACGCCCAGGAAGTCACGCAGGGAGGCCGCCGTGTACGAGGTCTCGTGATCGAGGAGGCCCGCGAAGGGACCCTCGTAGACCAGGTCGCCGCCGCCGCGCCCGCCCTCCGGGCCGAGATCGACGATCCAGTCGGCGACCTTCACGACCTCGAGATTGTGCTCGATGACGACGACCGTGTTGCCGCCCGCGACCAGGTCCTGCAGGGCGCCGAGGAGCTTCTCGATGTCCTGGAAGTGGAGGCCCGTCGTGGGCTCGTCGAGCAGGTATAGCGTGCGCCCGGTCGCGGGCCGCCGGAGCTCGCTCGCCAGCTTGACGCGCTGGGCCTCGCCGCCGGACAGCGTGGTGGCGGTCTGGCCGAGCCTGAGGTAGTCGAGGCCGACGCCGAGCAGGGCGTCGAAGGTGCGCTTGATCTTCGGGTGGTTCTTGAAGAAGTCGGCGGCCTCCTCGACGGTCATGTCGAGGATGTCGTGGATGTCCTTGCCGCGGTAACGGATCTCGAGGGTCTCGTCGTTGAAGCGCTTGCCGCCGCAGTCGTCGCAGAGGACCTCGACGTCCGGCAGGAACTGCATCGTCACCGTCTTCACGCCGGCGCCCGAGCAGCCCTCGCAGCGCCCGCCGTGGACGTTGAACGAGAAGCGCCCGCGGTTCCAGCCGAGCGCCTTCGCCTCGGGCACCTGGGCGTAGAGCTCACGGATCAGATCGAAGACCTTGGTGTAGGTCGCCGGATTCGAGCGCGGGGTGCGCCCGATCGGGCTCTGATCGATCTCGATGACCTTGTCGAAGTGCCCGAGGCCCTCGACCTTCTCGTGCTTGCCCGGACGATCGAGCGCGCCGTGGTAGTGCCGGGCCAGCGCGCGCTTCAGGATGTCGTCGATGAGCGTGCTCTTGCCCGAACCGCTGACGCCGGTGACGACGCTGAAGAGGCCCACGGGAAAGGACACGTCGATGCCGCGGAGGTTGTTCGCGGCCGCACCCAGGACTCGCAGGCGTGCCGCGCCGGCCTCCCGGCGGGTCTCCGGCATGGCGATCCGGCGCCGCCCCGCCAGGTAGTCGCCCGTGGCCGAGTCGTCCTGCGCCAGAAGCTCGCGAAAGCTCCCCGAGCTCATGATCTCGCCGCCGTGCAGGCCCGCGGCCGGCCCGATGTCGATGATGTGGTCGGATCGCTCCATCATCTCCTGGTCGTGCTCGACCACGAGGACGGTGTTGCCGAGATCGCGCAGCTCCTCGAGCGTGCCGATGAGCCGGCTGTTGTCGCGGGCGTGCAGGCCGATGCTCGGCTCGTCGAGGACGTAGAGGATGCCCTTCAGCCGGGAGCCGACCTGGGTCGCGAGGCGGATGCGCTGCGACTCGCCGCCGGACAGCGTGGCCGCGCTGCGGTCGATCTCGAGGTAGCCGAGGCCGACGGCGTCGAGGAACTCGAGGCGGGCGCCGAGTTCCTTCAGGATCTCGCGGCCGATCTTGTCCTCGCGCTCGTCGAGCTCGAGCGCGGCGAAGAAGGCCCGCAGATCGAAGACGCAGGAACCGGTGAGTTCGGCGATGCTCTTGTCGCGGAAGCGCACGGCGCGCGCGAACTCGTTCAGCCGGCTGCCGCCGCAGTCGCCGCAGACCTGATCGGAGACGAAGCGCTCCATGTACTGGGCCGGCTTCTTGCGAAAGGCCGCGCGGAAGCCCGGCACGAGGCCGGCGATCTCCCGGGTCTTCGAGCTCTTGACCTGCCAGTTCTTGCCCTTGTAGTGGGTCTCGAGCTTGACCTTTTCGCCCTTGGACCCGTGGAGGACGAGCCTGCGGATCTTCTCGGGCAGGTCCTTCCAGGGCAGATCGAGCGAGAAGCCGAAGTGCTCGGCGATGGACGGCAGGGTCTGCCAGGAGATCTGGCCGTAGTCCCTGAGCTTCGACGAGCCGAGCGGGGCGAGCGCACCTCCGCGGATGCTGAGCTCGGGCTCGGGCACCATGAGGTCGGGGTCCGCGTCGCGGAGGATGCCGAGACCGTCGCAGTTCGCGCAGGCCCCGTGCGGCGAGTTGAAGGAGAAGAGCCGCGGCTCCAGCTCGGGAAAGGTACGCCCGGTGGCGATCGAGGCCATCCGTGACGAGTAGACCAGGTGGTCGTCGCCCGCGAGGATGGTGACGATGCCGTCACCGAGCTTCAGGGCGTCCTCGATCGCCTCGGCGAGACGGCTGCCCTTCTCGGGCAGGGCGGCGATCCGGTCGATCACCACCTCGATCGTGTGGCGCTTGTAGCGCGCGAGCTTGATCTCCTCGTCGAGCCTCCTGAGCTCGCCGTCGATCCGCACCCTCAGGTAGCCGCGCACGCGGAGGTCCTCGAGTTCCTTGCGGTACTCGCCCTTGCGATCCTTCACGATGGGCGCCAGCACCACGAGGCTGCGGCCGGGAAACTCCCCGAGCAGCCGGTCGCGGATCTCGTCGGCGGTCTGCGGCCGGATCTCCTCGCCGGTCTCGGGGCAATGGGGGGTCCCGAGCCGCGCGAAGAGCAGGCGGAGATGGTCGAGGACCTCGGTGACCGTGCCGACGGTGGAGCGCGGGTTGCGATTGACCGTCTTCTGATCGATGGAGACCGTGGGTGAGAGCCCCTCGATCTGATCCACGGCCGGCTTCTCGATCTGTCCGAGGAACTGCCGGGCGTAGGAGGAGAGCGACTCCAGGAAGCGGCGCTGACCCTCGTTGTGGATCGTGTCGAAGGCGAGCGAGGACTTGCCGGACCCCGAGACACCCGTGACCGTCGTGAGCGATCCGCGCGGGATCGTGACGGACACGTTCTTCAGGTTGTGCTCCCGGGCACCCCGGACGACGATCTCGTGCAATCCCATCGGGTCCGCTACTCCCTCCCGGAGGGTCCTCCGACGCGCATTTCGCTCCGGGGTAAACCAATGATTATAGGCAGTCGCGGGAGACCCTCAAAAGGGCTGAATGCGGGGCTTTCTCGCGGTTCTTCCCGAAAACTCCCGCGCGACCGACGCGGATGGAAAAAGACGCATCGATTCTCAAGCTCCCGAGCTCGCGGACCGATAGGACAACTGTGAGACGCGCCGGCGATGGCGTGATCGATCGATGAACTCAGACGGTCACAAGTCACCTAATTTTTAACTGCAGGCCGACTCTCGAGCTTCGATCGATCGCGCTTTCGCCGGCGCGGTCTTTTTTTTGTGCCAGCCGTTCCAGGATGGCGGTCTCGATGAGCCGGCATTCGCGAGGAGCGCCGGCCTGACCGGCCGGCATTCGATGGTCCTCGAGCCGAAGAGATGCCGCGCGGTCAGAGCGGCGCTCCTGCGGCGCTCCGTCGGTCAGCGGCGGGCCGCCGCGATCTCGCGGCGCAGGCTCTCCATGAGAGCCGGCGCGCCCGCCAGGATCTGGCGACCGAAGAGCCAGTCCTCGCCGCCGTCCAGATCGGTCACCAGGCCGTCCGCCTCGCGCACGATGGCCGCACCCGCCGCGACGTCCCAGGGCGAAAGGTGGAGCTCCCAGAAACCGTCGAAGCGGCCGGCCGCGGTCCAGGCCAGGTCGAGGGCGGCGCTGCCGCAGCGGCGGATGGCCCGGGTCTTCTTCAAGAGTGACGCGAAGGGCGCGACGTTGTCGTCGTCGAGCTCCTCGAGGCGATAGGCGAATCCGGTGGCCAGCATCGCCTGGATCAGCTCGTCCCGAGCGCTCACCGCGATCGGGCGGTCATTCAGGCGCGCGCCGCGGCCGTGGGACGCGAGAAAGAGCTCGTCGAGCTTCGGCGCGTGAATGCAACCCGCCAGCGGCCTCCCCTCCTCCATCACGCCGAGCGAGACCGCGAAGAGCGGCAGGCCGTGGACGAAGTTGGTCGTCCCGTCGAGGGGGTCGATCACCCAGAGCCGTTCCGCGGCCTCGGCGGTCGCGCGATCGACCCCGCCCGACTCCTCGGCGAGGATCGCGTGATCGGGGAAGCGCCGGCCGATCTCCTCGATGACGTAGGCCTCGGACTCGCGATCCGCGCGGGTCAGGAGGTCGCGACGCCCCTTGTAGTCGACGTCGGCGGCCGCGATGCGACCGAGATGCGAGAGCAGGATGCGGCCGGCGCCGCGCGCGATCTCCTCGAGCGCCGCCTCGATGACCCCGATCTCGCCGCCATCAGCGCTCATGCCTCTCCGCTCCCCTCTCGTTCCGCCCGGACCCTTCGCCACCAATCCATGCGCCTGGTTAGTTCCTTCTCGAAACCGAAGGGCGAGGGCTCGTACCAGATGCGCCCCTGCAGACCCTCGGGCAGGTAGTCCTGATCGGCGATCGCCTCGTCCATGGCGTGCGGATACTGGTAGCCCCGGCCGTAGCCGAGTCCCTTCATCATCGAGGTGGGCGCGTTCCTGAGATAGAGCGGCACCTCGCGCACCGGGCCGCGTTCGACCTCACGCCGGACCTCGTTGTAGGCGCTGTAGAGTGCGTTCGACTTGGGTGCGAGCGCCATGTAGACCGCCGCCTGGGCGAGCGCGAGCTCACCCTCC
>JBFIHP010000052.1:0-9981 GCA_041601735.1 Planctomycetota bacterium
AAGGTCGGATCCGGATGCTCATTCCGCAGCCGGACCGCATATCCGCGAGAGAATCGAAGACCGATCGCGATCTTAGGGAGGCCGGGGGGCGGCTTCAAGCGCGGCAAACATCGCCGCTTCATGCACTTGGAACGAAAGAGGGCGGCGCGACCCGCGAGTCGCCCGCCCCCTTCTCGTGAAGTTCGGAAGTCGTTTTCCGTCAGGGTCTTGTGTTGGCCTCCTCGGCCGGGACCCGCGGCGCCAGCGCTGCCGCCAGGGTGCCGGCGATCCGGTGAGACGCATATTCACCGAAGAGACGGGGCGAGATGAGGACCTGCCGGTAGTCCTGCAGGGAGCCCTGATCGCGCAGGACGGAGTCGTGGTAGTTGTGGACGTCCTGCTCGATCACGCGGCTCGAGGCGTCCAGGAGGACGTCCGTGGCCCAGGGAACCCGACCGTTGCGGCAATCCAGGAGCGTCAGGCGCAGGCCGATGACCACCTGCGGGTAGGCCTGGAAGTGGGTCACGATCCCGTGCAGGACGCCCTCGGCGCCGAAGCGCCGGCTGAGTACCACCAGATCCTGGGTGCGGTAGGTGCCGGTCTCGCGGGTCGAGACGATCCGCGTGTCCGCGACGTCCCGCTCCTGCGCCGGCACCAGCTCGAAGAGGTTGCGCGCGGCCACGGCCCTGAGGAGGGTCCGTTCGAGGAGCAGCCGTTGCGGCGCCGGGCATGACTCGGTCTCGAGCGGCAGCATCACGACCCGGCGCAGGGGCACGGGGGCGCCGGCCTGGGCGTGATAGGGGTAGGGCCCGGTGTGGGGCGGCGGCGTCGGCCGCTCGAGGAAGGCGCAGGCGCCGAGGGAGGCCGCGGCCAGTAGCGTGAGGAGGGCGCGCGCGATCATCGTTCGCCCGCTCCGGCCGAGAGCTCGCGGATGCGCTGGCTGGCCAGCTCCTGCTTCAGGCGGATGTTCTCGATCTGCGCCTGGAGGAGCTGGGCCTTGAGCTTCTCCTCCCGCTTGGCGCCGGCCTTGAGCAGCTCCTGGTAGTCCATGTTCTGGCGCACGAGTTCCTGCTCACCGCCCAGGGCGCGGTCACGCTCCTTCACGGCCTCCTCGCGCAGCCGATCGGCATCGCGCAACTTCGCGCCGAGCTCGTGGTTCTCGCGCTGGAGGCGATCGACCTGGCTGAGCGACGCGATGTCCTCGCGCCGCTCGTCGAGATCGGGAACGGCCACGTCGCGGGTGTCGAGCCGTGATTGCTCGACCGGCGGACGACCGTCCTCGGTGATGGCGGCCTCGACCTCGCGCACCGTCGAGCAGGCGCTCGCGAGGGCGCAGATGGCCAGGATGCCGAGGATTCGGGGGAGGGGCTTCATGATGCGATCCTCATTCCGGGTACTTGCATTCGATGAAGGTCGTGCGGCCGCAGCCGCAGACCACTTCGATGGCGATGATGTCGTCACCTTCGCGGTGCAGCCGGATCTCCGGCTCGTGGTCGTGCTCGTCGCGCGCGGTCGGACTCCGCTGCCCGGGCTTCGTGGGCGCGGGACCGGCGGTGGCGCCTGCCTGGCGGCTCCCGAGCGTCGAGGCCTTGATCAGGTTTCCGCTCCTCATGCCCGGCTGCCTCCGCTCGGCTCCCGGTCGAGACCGAGGGCCTTGTTCAACCTGTAGATGGCCCGTCCGTGGATCTGGCTGATCCGGCTCTCGCTGACTCCGAGAACCTCGCCGATCTCCTTCAGGAGGAGCCCCTCGGCGTAGTAGAGGACGATCACCCGCCGCTCGTTCTGCGGCAGGTTCTGGATCTCCTCGGCCATGCGCGCCTTCAGCTCACGCGACTCGGCCTCGTCGGCCGGCGTCGGCGTGACCATGCAAGCGAGCGCCGCGCCGAGCGAGGGCCCTTCGCCGTCGCCGGCATCGGCATCGTCGATCGAGAGCATCGAGGCGCCCTGCATGTGAACCAGCAGATCATCGACCTGTTCGATGGAGAGCCCCATCGCCGTGGCGATCTCGTCCGGCGTCGCCGGCCGGCCCAGCTGCTCCTCGAGATCCTCGGAGCTGCGATGAAAGAGCTTCATCCGGTCACGGCGCGATCGCGGAACCATGTCGTAGCGACGGAGCTCGTCGAGGATGGCGCCGCGGATGTTGACGTAGGCGTGGGTCTTGAACTGGGCGCCCTTGGAGGAATCGTAGCTGCGGGCCGCGTTCATGAGCCCCAGCACGCCCACCTCGAAGAGATCCTCGCGATCCATGAAGGCCGGAAGCGTGATCGGAAGGCGGCCGAGCACGTGCCGTACCAGCGGCAGGAACTCCTCGACCAGCTTGTTGCGATCCTCGTCGCTGATGATCGTCCGTGCGTAGGCTTCCACGACGTGACTCATCCCTCGACCTCCCGGCGCGACCTGGAGCTCCGGGCCTTCTTCCAGTCCTCGAGGAGCACCCCGAAGAGGAGGCGCACCATGAGGGCGACGAAGACCCACATGACGAGAGCGGAGACGAGACTGCGAACCACGGCGGTCGGGCCGGGGACCCCGGCGAGGACCGCCACCAGATAGGCGACGGCCATGGTGGGCAGCGCCATTCCGGCACCGGCCAGCCGACCCAGGACCTGGGCGCCCGAAGCGGGGGCTCTCTCCTTCCCCTGCTTCTGCGGCGCCTCGACCTCGGTCTCGACCTCTTCCTGGTCCTGACCGCTCAATCTCTCACTCCATCAGGAGACTCTCTCGTGCTCTTCATCGGCATGTTCATGCAGCGAACTGAAGTTCTTTCGACCTCGGGCGGCATGAACACCCGATGCGCCGGCCTCAGACTCCGGCCGCGAGCGGGGTCTTCTTCTCGTCCTTCTGGGTGATGCTGATCTGGCCCACGGGCACGACCGACTTGGCCATGGCCACCTCGTTGTAGGAGAGCACCGGGATGCGGGGCTTGATGCCGGCCAGCACCTCGGCGAGATAGCGACGCACGCCGGCCCGGGTGAGGATCACCGGGTCGTGCCCCCCGCGAACCGAATCGCCGTAGGCCGCGACCGCGCGTTCCTGAAGGCGCTGGAGTGCGGTCGCCGACAGGCTCCCGCTCGTCTGGCCGCCGAGCTCGGCCTCGAGCGCGCTCTCGAGCTGCGGATCCAGCACGATGACGGCGAGCTTGCCGTCGCGGTCGCCGTGCAGCTCGCAGAGGAGCCGTGAGAGGCGCTGACGCACGAACTCCGTGAGCTGGTCCGGGTCCTTGAGCTTCTTGCCCTGATCGGCCAGGGTCTCGAGGATGGCGGGCATGTTGCGGATCGGGACCCGCTCGGAGAGCAGGTTCTGGAGCACGCCCTGGATCTCGCCGAGACCCAGCACCTCGGGGTGGAGCTCGCCTACCACCGTCGGACTGTGTTCCCGGACGCGATCGAGGAGGGCCTGCACGTCCTCGCGGGTCAGGAGTTCGGCCGCGTGCCCGCGGATGGTCTCGGTGAGGTGCGTGACCATCACGCTGATCGCATCGACGACCGTGTAACCGAGCATCTCGGCCTCGTTCTTCTGCTCCTCGCGCACCCAGATGGCGGGCATCCCGAAGGTCGGGTCCTCGCCGCGAACGCCGGAGATCTCCTCCGTGACGTTGCCCGGATTCATCGCGAGGAAGTGGTTCGGATAGAGAACGCCCCGGGCGACCTCCTGGCCCGAGATCATGATGCGGTACTCGTTGGCGTCGAGCGTGAGGTTGTCGCGCAGGCGGATCGGCGGGACGACGATGCCCGTCTCCTTGGCGAACTGCTTGCGGATCATGCTGATGTGGTCGAGCAGGCCGCCCTTCTTGTGCGCGTCCACGATCTGGATCAGGCGGTAGCCGATCTCGATGCCCATGCGATCGACGTGCAGAAGCCGACCCAGCGCCTCCGGCGTGAGCTCGGGTCCCTCGTCCTCCGCCTCGGCGGCGGGCAGCTCACCGGCCTCCTCGAGCCGCTCTTCCTCCGCCTCCGCCTTGCGGCGGCGACGATGGGCGAAGAAGAGCAGGGCGCCGATCGTGAGGAAGGGCAGCTTCGGAAAGCCCGGCACGAAGCTCATGATCGAGACCACGGCGGCGCCGATGCCGAGTGCCCGGGAATTCGCGAAGAGCTGCATCCCGAACTCGGTTGCCATCTTCTCCTTGCTCGAACTCTTCGTCACCAGGATGCCGGCCGCGATCGCGATGATCAGCGCCGGCGTCTGGCTGACGAGCCCGTCGCCGATCGTCAGGATGCTGTACTTCTGGAGCGCCTCGGTCGCGGTCATGTTCTGGGTCATGCCGATGACCACGCCGCCGATGACGTTGATGAAGGTGATGATCAGGCCGGCGACCGCGTCACCCCGAACGAACTTGCCGGCGCCGTCCATGGAGCCGTAGAACTCCGCCTCCTGCGAGATCTTCTCCCGGCGGGTCTTGGCCTCGTCCTCGGTGATGATCCCCGAGTTCAGGTCGGCGTCGATCGCCATCTGCTTGCCGGGCATCGCGTCCAGAGTGAAGCGCGCGGCGACCTCGCCGATGCGGTTCGAGCCCTTGGTGATGACCACGAACTGGATGATGACCAGGATGGCGAAGATGACGACTCCGACGACCAGGTCGCCGCCGACCACGAAATCGCCGAAGGCCTGGATGACGTCGCCCGCCTGGCCTTCGAGCAGGATCAATCGCGTGGACGCGACGTTGAGCGACAGCCTGAACAGCGTGGTCAGCAGCAGCAGGGTCGGGTAGATGCCGAGTTCGAGCGATTCCCGCGCGCTCAGGGTGATGAGGAGGATCAGCGTCGCGAAGGCGATGTTCATCGCGATCATGACGTCGAGGGCCATCGACGGCAGCGGCACGATGAGGACGAAGATCATCGCCATCACGCCGAAGCCGAGGAGGGCCTCGCTTCTGAATCCGCCCTTGTTGTTCTTCGGGTCGGCCATCTCTTCCTACCTCTTCATCAGCGGGCGGTCGCGGCCGCGCGCTTCCTCTTCTGCTTCCTGCCGAGAACGAAGGCGAGGATCTGTGCCACCGCCTTGAACAGTCGCTCGGGAACGAGTTCGCCCAACCTCACGCTGCGATAGAGATCGCGAGCGAGGGGGCGGTTCTCGACCACTTCGACGCCGTGCTCGCGGGCCACGTCGATGATGCGCAGGGCGAGCTTGTCCTTGCCCTTCGCGACCACCTTCGGCGCCGGGTCGCGGCCGCGGTCGTAGCGCAGCGCGATCGCGAAGTGCGTGGGGTTACGCACGACGACGTCGGCCGTCTTGATGTCCTGGAACATGCGCTGCAGCGCCATGCTCCGCTGGATCTCCTTGATCTTCGCCTTGACCTTGGGGTCGCCCTCGGCCTTCTTGCGCTCCTCCTTCACGTCCTCCTTGGTCATCATGAGATCCTTCGTCAGCTTCCAGCGCCGGTAGAAGATGTCGATGATGCCGATCAGCATGAGCCCCGCGGCGACGCGGAAGGACATGAGAAAGAGGACGTCGATGATGGTCAGGACGATGTGGTTCAGGGGCGCGTCGGCGAGCGCCATCAGCCGGTCGAATTGACCCTGCACGGTGATCCAGCAGACGATGCCGACCAGGATCATCTTGAACAGGCTCTGCAGGGTCGAGATCAGGCTCTCCTGCGAGAAGATCCGCTTGATGCCCGTCAAGGGGTTGAGCTTGGTCAGCTCCGGCTTGATCTTCTTGGTCGCCATCTTCAGGCCGGTCTGCATGAGGCCGGGTCCGAGGATGGACACGATGGCCACGACGAAGACCGGCATCAGCAGCAGGAAGAAGTCGGTCGCCGTCTCCGCCAGGTAGGCGGCCGGGTCCGCGTCCGGGAAGATGTCGATCGGCAGGCGGAAGGAGGCGGAGATCTTGCCCGTGAGGGCGTGGACGAGCGAATCGCCGGCCATCTTCAGGACCACGAGACCGCCGAGGAAGAGGGTCGCCGAGCTGACCTCCTTCGAGTAGCCGACCTGTCCCTTGCCGGCCGCTTCCTCGCGCCGCTTGGGTGTCGCCTGTTCGGTTTTTTCCTGGCCGCTCTCAGCCACCTGTGACTCCTGCCTAGAAGCGGTCGAAGGTCTCGAACATGAAGACCTCCATGTCGTCGAAGACGACGTTCATGGCCGGCACGAGGACGGCCAGCGAACTGATGAGAAGGATCATTCCCGCGAGGATCTTGAGCGGGAACGCGAACATCATGATCTGCAGCTGCGGCGCCACCTTGGCGAGGATCGCCAGCGCCACGGCGAGCACCAGCAGGGCGGCGAAGACCGGCCCCGCGACCCTGAGTGCCGCCGCGAAGATGCCGCCGGAATAGAGAACGAGAGCGCTCATCAGCTCGGCGTCGAGGCGGAAGGTGCCCACGGGGTGCGCGGCGAAGGAGCGGCTCAGCGCCTTGATCAGGACGTGATGGCCGCCGCCGATGAAGAAGACCATCATCCCGATGGCCTCGAAGAGATGCGCGATCAGCTGCGAGTTCACGCCGGTGATCGGGTCCTGGATGCTCGCGATGTTGAAGCCCATCTCCTCGCCGATGACGTGGCCGCAGATGCGGATCGTCGAGAAGGCGAGCAGCGCGACGTAGCCCATGATGAGGCCGAGCAGGACCTCCTTCGCGATCATCAGGACGAGCATCACGCTCATCCCGGGATCGACGAAGGTGGCGACGTCGCCGGTGAAGCCGAGCAGGGTCCCCAGGATCACGGCCAGGCCCACGCGCGCCATCCTCGAGTCGCCGCCCTGCCCGAAGATCGGCAGCGGGCCGATCAGGGCCAGACAGCGCACCCAGTGGAGCACCATGAAGCGGACGTTTTCCTCGAGGAAGTCGATGGCCATGCCGCTACCAGGCCGCGTCCACCAGGGCCATGAAGATCGAGGTCGTGAAGGCCGTGAGCGTGTGCATGATGAAGGGCAGCATGATGATCAGCGTGACGCCGACCGCCATGATCTTGGGGATCATGGTCAGCGTCTGCTCCTGCACGCTGGTGATGGCCTGGAACAGGGCCATCAGGATGCCGACCAGCATCCCGATGATCATCGCCGGGCCGGCGATCCAGAGCGAGGTCATGAAGACTTCGCGGCAGAGGCTGACGACGTAGGTCTCGTCCATGTCTTCTCTCCTCGACTCAGATCGGAAGCTGGAAGCTCTCCATGAGTGAACCGATCACCAGCGCCCAGCCGTCCACCATGATGAACAGGAGGATCTTGAAGGGTGTCGAGATGATCACGGGCGGCAGCATCATCATGCCCATCGAGAGCAGGAGGCTGGCGACCACGATGTCCACGATCAGGAAGGGTATGTAGATGAGGAAGCCCATCTTGAAGGCCACCTTCAGCTCGCTGAGCGTGAAGGCCGGGATGAGCACGGCGATCGACAGGTCGTCGGGCGTCTCGGGCCGCTCGGCCCGGGTCACCTCGATGAAGAGCTCGATCTCCTCGTCCTTGGCGTGCTTCAACAGGAACGCGTGCATCTCGTCGTGCGCGGCGTCGGCGGCATCGCCGAGGCCGATCTCCTCGTCCATGTAGGGGCGCACCGACTTCTCGTAGATGGCGTCCAGCACGGGGTGCATCACCGCGATGCTGAGGAAGAGCGCCATGCCGATGATCACCTGGTTCGGCGGCATGTCCTGGATCGAGAGCGCCTTCCGCACGAAGCTCAGCACGATGATGATCCGGGTGAACGAGGTCACCGTCATCAGGATGCTGGGCAGGAGCGCGAGCGCGGTCAGCACCAGGACGATCTTCATCGGGGCGCCGAGTTCGAGGTCCTCCTCGTCGGCGGCCGCGGCGTCGTCGGCCGCCGCGATCTGGTCGGCCGCGGCGGCGATTGCCTCACCGCTCTGGGCGAAGCTCGGCGTCGCGCCGAGGGCCGCGAAGCCCAGGACGACGAGCAGGAGAATGATGGACCGGGAGAGGGCGTTCATGCCTGGGCCTCCAGGGCGCGGGCGCTCGAGGGTCGCTCGAGTCGCGCGAGATCGCGATCGAGGCGCTGGTCGAAGGCCGGCGGGGCGACGCCGACCTCGGGCGCGGCGATCTCGTCCTGGTCGAATTCGGACAGCACGCTCATGGACTCGTTGGTGGCGCCCACGACGATCTTGCGACCGTAGGCCGAGACCACGAAGACCTGACGCTTGGGACCGAGCGCGATCACGTCCACCAGCTCGAGCACCTTGTCGCCCTGCGGCTTCATCCGCAGCTTCTTCAGGAAGCGCGCCCCGAAGGCGGCGCCGCCGAAGATCAGGGCGATGATGAGCGCGAGCGAACCGAGCGTGCGCCAGACCGAGGCCGAGCCCGGTCCCTCCGGCGCGGTCAGGCCGCGCGTGCCGCTGCTCCGGCCGAAGCGGCGCTGCGGGGCGGCGGCGCTCGCCTCATCGGTGACGGCTCCGGCCTCTTCGTCCGCGACGGGCGCGGCCTCGACCTCCGCCTCGACGGCGGTCGGCTCGACCTCGGCGCGCGGCCGCGCGTCATCGAGGCTGCCGGCGGCGAGGAAGGCGAAGAGGCCGACCGCGGCGAGGCCGACGAGCCAGAGGGCGCGATCGCCCTTCTTTTCGCGCGGGCTGAGAAAGTTCTTCGGCATCATGTCGTGGCTTTCCCGGTTCTGGACGGACCCAAACTGTTCCCCGGTCCTTCACAAGGGCCGTGCCAAGCCGGGCCCTGTGCTGCGCAGGATCACAACTATCATGCATTCTTGGCTTTATGGACGGCCCGTCGGATTCAAGGACGGCCCGGTCGGGGCACTGGCGTCGCAGATTCCGACGCTTCGCCGCGAAGCGCGACGTCAGGCCCCTGCGCTGCGATGAAGAGGCTCGAGTCCGCATCGGTCCTCGGAGCCTCGCCCGAGCCCTGCAACGCAGGACCGGCCGATAGCGCGGGACTCGACGGATGCCGGGTGGTGCCCGGGGGTGTTCTCGGACGAAGGGGGCCGCCCTCGTGGCGAGCCGTTCAGCGGGCGCGGAAGAAGCGGTTGCCGCGACCGCCGGGCTCGATGCGGAAGCGGATGGGGCGGAGGCAGCGGGGGCAGTGACCGGCGTAGGCGTCGCCCTTCGCGGTCTTGTAGATGCGCGCGTAGACCCCGCAGCAGTCGAACTGGACGCCGAGGTAGGGGCGCGGCTGTCGTCCGGCCTCGCTCATGGCCTCCTGATCGGCAGGATCGGGCCCGGGCCTGAAACCAGGGCCTGGAGCGCCGACCGCTCGCGAGAGGAGCGCCGGCCCGACAGGCCGGCTTTCGGGGATCACAGGCACGCGAGGGCCGCTCGGCGAGACCGGAAGGGCCGCTCCGGGAAACCGGGAATGCCGCTCTGTCAGAGCGGCGCTCCTACAGCGTGCCGGGGCTTCGCAGGGCTCTAGGCGAGCGCGAGGAGCTGATCGGCGAGGCGGCGGGAGCGGGCGGCGAGGACGAGTTCGCAGGATTCGGGGCGGTAGCGCTCGCCCGCGGCGTCGAGGAAGACCGCGCCGGCCTCCTCGAGGACGAGCTGCGGCGGGACGACGTCCCAGATCTCCTGCTTGCGCTTGCGCGGATTGTTGTCGTGCAGGACCGCGCCGAGGCGGCTCCCGCCGCCGGCGATGTCGGTCGCGAGTCCCGAGCCCGGCGGATCGACGGTGACGAGCATCGCACCCTTCGCGCTGCGCAGGGCGTCGGCGAGGGCGCGGAAGCGCGGGGTCTCGAGGCTGCGATCGCCGTAGTGGTTGAGCGCGACCCAGGCCTCGCCCAGCTCGAGTTCGCCCCTGACCTGCAGGCGCTGCTCGCCGCGGTAGGCGCCCCGGCCGCGGCGGGCGTAGACCACCTCGTCGCTGAAGGGGAAGTGCAGGACCGAGAGCTCGGTCTCGCCGCCGAGCCTGAGCGCGATCATGACGCTCACCAGCTCGAGGCGGGCGCCCGCGATGTAGGCGTTGCTGCCGTCGAGAGGATCGACGATCCAGCAGTCGTCGGGGAGCGGTTCGCCCGGATCGAGGGGGTGCAGCTCCTCGGAGACGATGCGCAGGTCGCCGTGGGCGAGGAGGGCGGCGATCGCGCGATCGATCCCGCGATCGACCTCGCTGACGAAGTCG
>JBFIHP010000053.1:0-9922 GCA_041601735.1 Planctomycetota bacterium
AGCGGTCCTGCACGTCGGACGGAGTCACCACGTTGGTGACGAGTTCTCGTCACAGGCTACCCTCTCGCCCCCTCTCCCGCGACGACAATCAGCTTCCGGCACGGCGGCCCTGGGCTCACCGTTCGGGAGGATCTCAGGCCGTGGCCCCGAGGCCGGATCCCGGGCCGGGAAGTCGGCCGGCGGGCTGTCGTGTGCGGTGGAATCAGGCGGCCTCGATTGCCTCCCCTCGTGCTCGTCTGGCCCGCTCGCGGTTCTCGGCCAGACGCCTCTCACGGGCCTCGGCTCGGGCCTTCAGCAGACTCGCGAGCACCTCCTCCCCCTGCCCTCGGTACATCTCGTCCGGCGTCTGCCCCTCGAAGGCCGAGTGGGGCAATCGGCTGTTGTGCTCCTCGACGTAGAAGGCGACGAGCCGGCGCAACTTCGTCATGCTGTCGAGGCTGTTCAGGAAGAGCCACTGGTGCTTCAAGGAGCGCCACCAGGCTTCGATCATCGAGTTCGAGAAGTGGAGGTCGACCTGGGCAACGACCCGACGCAGGCTCTCGCCCGCGAGAAGCGCGTCGACCGAGCCGTTGCAGTTCTCGACGCCGGCGTCGACGAAGACCTCGGGGCGGCTCTCGGGGTCCGCCCGGCCGCGGATGGCCTGTTCGAGGATGGCGACCGTGCTCGCGGCGCTGAAGGTCCGGGCCACGCAGCAGCCGAGGATGCGCCGTGAGAAGTTGTCGATCACGGCGTGGACGTAGGCCCTCGTGCCGTCGACGAGCCGGATGAGGGTGGTGTCGATGTGCCAGATCTGGTCGGGGCGTTCGGCGCGGACGCCCAGCTCGGGCCTCGCCGGATGAATCCGCAACCGCGGCCTGCGCCAGCCTCGTTCGCGCACGAGGCGGTGCCAGGTCGAGGCCGAGGCGAAGACCCGGCCCAGGCGCTGGGCGAGCCGGGCCAGGGTACTGGTCGGGATGTGCCGGTACTCGACCGCGGTGACCATGGCGCCGATGGCCCGGACCTCGTTCGGGGTCAGGCGCTGGGGCGACAGGCCGCCGTGCTCGTCTGGATGGTCGGGATCGTCGTGTCTCACCTCCCGCTCGGCGCGGACCCAGGCGCGGCGGCGCGCGGGGCTGAGACCGATCAGGCGGAGGATGCGGTCGCGGTGGTCGAGGTCGCCTGTCCGATCGATCGCGCGGAGGATGCGGCGGCGGGCCTCGCCATGGACGGTGCGGGTCCTGCGGAGGTCGGGTCCGAGAACCTGGAAGGCCGCGAGGACGGCGCGGAGGAGCGCGGTCAGGAGTCGCAGGCGGCGGCGGAGGCGTTCGACTTCGGCTTCGAGCTCGATGCGGCTGCGCGGTGAGGGGGCATGGGAGACGACCTTGCGCCCCTTCACCCTGAGCCAGCCGCTGGCCGTCGAGCGCGGGACGCCAAGCCTTGTCGCCACCTGGATGTCGCCGGTCGCGCGAACGAGGTCGCGGAGCCTGTGGTCGTAGTGCTTCTGGGTTCGCATCGGCGGATGGTCAGTCAGCCGCCGAGGGATTCAAGAGAATCGGGAGAATCAGCCGAGCGGCAGTCGGCGAAGACGGACCTCGCCGATCGTCACCGATGCGATTGCACCCAACGCCAATTCCTCCTCTATCCTGGGAAGGACCCGGACGAGGAGTTCCGTTGCGGCGGCACGATCGAGGCGCTCGATTCGTATGTGCACGACGGGAGGACCGGCGGCATGGCGTCGGGCGAGGATCTTCGCGAAGTCGCTGTCGAGGGTCACGACGGCTCGACCCTCTTCGGTCGCCAGGTCGAGGATCTCCTCATCGGTAGCCCGGGATCGACCGAGGTCGCCGACGTGCTCCACGTCCCACCCGAGGCCACGGAGATCGGCGGCGCAGCGGCGGGGCAAGCCCTGATCGAGAAGGAGTGAGATCACTGATTCGGCGCGGGGATCGGGACGATTCGGTCGCTGAGCTGAGCAGCGGCGAATCCGAGAACCTGCTTGAGGTGCTCCTCGGTGATCTCGGGGTAGTCCGCGCGCAGATCATCCCAGGATGGATTCATCGCCAGGACCTCGAGCACTCGCCGCACGCTGATCCGGGTTCCCTTGAGGCAGGGACGCCCGTCGAGAATCGCAGGATCAGCAACGATGAGGTCGAAGTCGCGGAAGTGCGTCATGGCGCCAGGATACCAGGGATGGATGTCAGTCGAGAAAGGAGATCTGCTGTCTGACTCACGAAAGACCGAGATCCTGGTCGAGGCGAGCGATCTCGTCGAGCGCCTTCTGGCGATCGGCGTCCATGCGGGACTCATGCGCAAGGAGGTCCTGGAAGTGGACCGCATCGGGTCGATCGCCCAGCGCGCGGGCCACGCGCTCGATCGCGTCGCGACTGCCCGTCATGTCAGGCATGGGCCAGCCTCCGGTCGATCTCCTCGGCGGCGAGACGTTGCTCGCGCAGGCGTCCGATCCGCAGGCAATCGAGGAGGGCGAGCATCTCATGGAGCTCGGGCCGCTCGGCGGCCAGCTCCGGGACGATCCGGTGAACCGGCTCGATCGCGTGGCCTTGAACATCGCCGGCGGGCGTGGGCCAGACCACGACATCGGAGGAGGCAACCAGGTCCTTCATCGGGGCGGCCGACCAGGCCGTCGGCATCCCGAGCGCCAGACCGCCCACCTCCGTCGGGAAGAGGAAGCGGAAACCGTGGAGGAGGAACTCACGCAGGTCGTGAGGGCGCGGCTTGCGGTGGGCATCGAGGAGCTGGGCGCGGACGAGTCGCTTGGTCGCGGCGTGCACCTGGGAGGCGCTGAGATGGAGGCGGTCTGCGAGGGCGGCGAAACTGGCGTCACGGTCTTCGGGCGCGACGAGCAGGTCGATCAAGAGGACGAGATCCTGACCCTTCATGGGGCGGCCTCCGGCGTGCATTCCTTATTCCAGAACAAAGAATGCCCGACGCTGCGGTCGGTAGCAAGGCCGGGCATTTCAAATTCTGGAATAAGGAATGGGGTTCGAGCCGCCAGGTCAGGGATCGACGCTGGTGATCAGATCTGGTCACGCTGAACACGCGATGAACACTGATCTCGGGACGATACGGGACGATATGGGACGATTTGGGATTTGCGCTAAGGCCCAAAACGGGCGCAACTAACGTCATATTAAGGGCTTAGGGCGATTCGGTCGATCTTGAATGGGGCCCAAGAGGTCGGAGGTTCAAATCCTCTCGCCCCGACTGCCAGAAGGCCCGACTTAGCAAACAGTTACGTCGGGCCTTCTCCTTTCCCAAGGCGTCTCCGCTCGGAGTTGAACACGCCTGGAACACTGATTTGGCGGTTCATGGTCGCCTCACCAGTTTCTCGCCAGGCCCCCGCCGCCCTTCGTCATGAGCCAGACGACGAGGACGAAGGCAGCGACGATCAGGATCGAGCCGAGGATCAGTTTCAGCGTCCGCATCTCATTGACCCCGCTCCCGCCGGTCTCGGCTCCTCCATGTGAGCCTCCTCTCGGCCCCCTTTGGGGCGGTTGGGAGGCTTGTTGGGTAGCTCTGGGTGAATGCCAGGCCGGGGAAATCATTTCGTTGAGCGGCACAGTCCTGGAGTGACGCCGCGACGGCCCTACGCGACCGGTACCATGAGGACTTCCGCGCCGACGATCCCGGTCGGCGACCGATCCACCAGCTTCCATCGCGGATGCCCATGGTCTACGGTGGAGGAAGCCGTTCCGTACCGACGACCGCGAGAGGAACCACACCGTGCGATCCACCACCCTCTTCGCCCTCACTCTTCTCGCCGCGCTCCTTTGCAGTGGGGCTCACGCCCAGATCGTCCTCGACGGATCGTTCGAGAACGGCAACCTGGACGGCTGGAACTTCAATGGCACCCATCACGAGATCAACACCAACAACCCTCCCGGGGCGTGGCAGTGGGTGAGCTTCCGGATCACGGGCGCGCTCGGACAGCAGCCGCAGTTTCGCACGCGCACCACGACCACGGGCGACGTCTACCGATCGTACCACCGCATGGTCTGGCGCTACGACGGCCAGTCGACCTGGCGCTTCATGGACCACGGCGCCAAGCCGGGGGACGGCTACTACTACTTCGGAAACACCACGCCCTTCGCGAAGGACGTGGTCTACGTCGCCTACTGGCAACCGTACACGTTCACCGAACACGAGGCGTGGGTCCGCGCCCTCCGACGGTCGAGGAGCCCCGCGCTCGAGATCCATCGCATCGGACAATCGCAGCAGGAACGGCCCATCGATCGGCTGACGGTTCGCGCGGAGGGAGTGCCGGTCGGCGCGAGCGAGGTCGTGGTGGTCGGCCGGCAGCACGGCTACGAGAGCCTCGGCAACCACGTGATCGCCGGGATGATCGACTTTCTGCTCTCGCCGGATGAGCGGGCCCAGAAGATCCGTCGCCGGATCACCTTCCACTTCTACCCGATGGCCAACCCCGATGCCGTCCACCACGGCTGGACCCGGGAGGGCCGCGATCGGACCGGGACGGTTCCGGTGGATTTCAACCGCGACTGGCAGTCGGGCTCCGTCGGCTCAGGGGGCACGGCCTCGGCGACCCTGGAGATCGACGCGCTCCGCGACGACATCATGTCCATCACCGGCGGAAGCGCCGATGTGCTGCTCGACATCCACTCCCACGCCAAGGGCTCGACCGGGCTGGGGTGGTACTGGTGGTACAAGGGATCCGCGACCCACGCCCTCGCTCTCCAGACAGCGATCCGCAACCACGATCTCGCGGCGCATCCCGCAGACACGGTGTACAGCTGGCCGCAGGCGACCGCCGGAGGCGACTCGACCACCGCGATGTGCTGGGGAGCGCCCTTCGACCCCGCGACCTGCCAGATCGGAACGCTCGGCGGCCTCGGCCTCACCCTCGAGCCGATCGCCGCCCCCTTCGGCGCGAATCGATCCCGGAACCGGATACGATCGGCCGCGAGGGCCATTGTTCTGGGGGTCGGCGACCAGCTGCCCTGATCGCGGGACCAGTGTCCCTACAAGAAAATGGATCGGCTCCCGAATCGGGCCCCAAGCCCCGCGCCAGTGCCGACGCGGGGCCTTTCTCGTGACCGAATTGGCCGCCGGTGACGTGTCCGGTCTGAGAGGATCGAAGCTCTTGCGGACCATGAGCGTGGATCGAGTCTTGCGACGTCCAGCACGCGCACTCATTGCTTCAGCATCTGAGAGAGACTTGGCCATGTCAACGATGCTGCCCGTGCGAACGGAGCTGATTTCGGATTTCGATTCTGGCGTCGAGAGCCGCTCGACGAGATTTCTCCCCGGAGAAGAGTGAGGCGGATGGTGTGCCGCTCGCCACCATCCGGCAGGTCCTTCCTAATCGTCATCTAGGCCCCAAACTGTGGTGTCTTCAACAGGTGGGTCGTGCTCAACGGGCCCCTTCGGGCACAGGGACTTCATCAGCGATAGGACTTCCGGCCGTGCCACGGGCCACAGATTCTGAACCTCGCGTGGGTCGCGAGATCGATGGTACAGTTCGGCTTCTTCGCCGCCTTCGTACTCGATGTAGGTCCAGTCTTGGTTCCTTATGGCGATGTTCCTTCTGCCGAGGCAAGAGACGACCGGCTCGTCCCAATCGGCACGGGGGTTCTCGAGCAGTGGAAGAAGCGATCGACCGTCGAGAGAGGCGGGTGCTTCGGATCCGATCAGATCACAGATCGTGGCGAGCAACGAGACAAGGGACACCGGGCGGTTGCAGATTGAACCTGGTTCGGTGATGCCTGGTGCGATGATGATCAGCGGAACTCTCGTAGATTCCCGCCAGAGAGTCTTCTTCTTCCATGCGAACTTCTCGCCAAGATGGAATCCATTGTCGCTCCAGAGGACAAGAGCCGTCGATTCTCTCTGATCGAACGCGTTGTAGGCGTCGAGGACGTGGCCGACTTGCTCGTCAATGAACGCGATCGATGAAAGGTAGGCCTGGACGGCTTCAGCCCAAAGACCCTGTGCCGTGATCTTCTCGTGATCACCCTCACCCTTGGCGAATCGTCTTCCGATCGGTCCAAGGTCGTCCAGGTCCCTGTCGTAGACGAAGGGGAGTTTCAGGTCTTCGATCGGGAACATGCGAAAGAAACGTTCGGGGACGATCATTGGAACGTGCGGGCGGTTGAAACCAATGGTCAACGCGAATCTCTCGTGGCTCGTCCTGGATTCAGAGAGTTTCCCGACCGCATACTCTCGAATGCCCTCATCGGCCAGTGGATGCACGCGATGGATGGGCTCCGGCAGAATCCCCCAGCGAAATGCTCGGACTTCCTTCAACTTGTGGGGGACTTCCTTCTCGCTGAACTTCCCTTCTGGTCGGAAGTTCCGCGGGTCCGGCCAGAATTCATCCCAGATTCGCGGGCGTACGAAACCCTTGTGATGGATCTTGCCCGATCCGTAGATCTGCATTCCCGCCTTGCGAAAACACTCGAAGACAGACTCCTGCCCGGCAAGGCGGGAGCATTCGCGCCAGTCTTGCTCATTGCCGTAGATGCCTGACGACGAAGGGAGTCGGCCAAAGTAGGTGGCAGTGCGCGAGGGATTGCAGATTGGCGCGGCTGCATGGCAATCGGTGAATAGCATGCCAGATCGTGCCAGACGATCGATATGCGGGGTGCGGGCATTCGGATGACCCAACAGGCAAGAGACCCAATCATTCAGGTCATCGATGCAGACGAAGACGATGTTCGAGAAACTCCTCGGGTCAGGCTTTCCGAGGCTCCTCAGTAGCGGCATGAACGCGAGACCGGAAGAGAGCTGCCTGAGAAACCGTCGGCGTGTAGACCTGTGCATGAAGCGAAGATCCAGGTGTGCTTGGAGGACAGATCTGCGCGCTGCGGTGATGGCGCACTCCCGTGAGGGGGGACGACTCCTCCGTGCGCATCGCCCCCTGGTTCATGCCGCCGATCATACCCCAACCGCGACCGACCTCGGCATTCCAATCATCGCCATCCAGCTCAGGATGTTTCTGGCCACCGTGGCCTCGATCCTGTGCCGCTCCACGAGCCGATTTTCGCGGCCTGACGGCAACCCAGGGCTCCCAGAGCCGCAGGCCCACGCCACGCGCTCGACACTGGTCGCTGTCGCTCGCGAGTTCCTTCGTCGAGTCCTGTTTGGAGCCGAGATCACCAAGGCGCGGTAGGGGCGAAGCTGGGGGTTCCGGCCGTGGCCTGACGCAGAGGATGTCGGCGACCTTCCGGGTCGGCAGCTCGGCGTGGATGGGAATGAGGGTCACGGCCTCCCCCGCGGCCAAGTCGGGCAGGAGATCGATGACGAGTGCTGCGCAGCGCCGCTGCGTGCCAGACGACCGCGCGTTCCTCCACATTGAGCCGGCCGCTCGCCGTCAGGCGCGGGACGCCCAGCCGGGTCGCCACCTGGATGTCGCCGGTCTCGCGGACGAGGTCGCACAGCCGGTGGTCGTAGTGATTCTGAGTTCGCCTCGGCGGATGCTGCGGCGGTTCATCGCGGATTCAAGGGCGGTTCACCCCATGGCCCCCCGTGCAGACCTCGCGGCCTCGCTCCTCCATCAGAGCTTCATCTTCGTTCCACCCGGCGCCTCCGGGAGGCGGCGAAGGGCCCTGTGTCGGGGATCGGGGCGCGGGAAATCACCGCGTCGAGCGGCAGATGCACCACGGCCGATGCGCGCGCCGATCGCTCGTTCGATCGATTGGTGAGGACCCCGGATCACGGGCTCGGTGCGATTCGACGCAGGCGCGCTCAAATGATGCCAACGCATCATGGAGCGAAGAATCCAGCCGGCCAGAATCGATGCGGTGCTCACCTGCCAATCGCGCCGCGTGACTTCTTCGTCCGCGGCTTCTCAATCGAAAGGAGACCAAGCCATGCTCGCATCAAGGACCCTGCTGGCATCGTCGGGACGAATCCTGATGATCTTCGCGCTCGTCCTTGTCGTGGCCGGCCTTGCCGCAGGGCAAGGTAAGACCTGGACGGTCGACGCGGATTTCGACCAGGGCTACATGGTCAACCTGAACCATGACGTCCCGACCCACGACCAGCTGCAGCTCAACACCCTCACGACTCCATTCCCCTTCATCAACATCGCCTGCTCGGCTCGTGGAACGATCGCGAGGATCAACACGACGACGGGTCTGGCGATGGGCGAGTACCTGACCTCGCCCACCGGGATGGGCCGCAATCCGTCGCGTACGACGGTGGATCTCGAAGGCAACGTCTGGGCGGGCAACCGCAACGAGGCGTCAGGCGGCCAGGGCTCCGTCGTGAAGGTCGGGCTCGTCATCGGGGGAACCCGAGTCGATGCCATGGGCAACCCGGACCCGAACGGCGACTATCTCGCACCACCCTTCGAGTACAACACCTGCGTCGACCGTGACGGCGACGGCCTGATCAAGACCTCACGGGGTCTCGGCGACATCAGGCCGTGGTTGATGGGCCAGGACCCGGAGGACGAGGCCATCCTGCTCTTCGTCCGCACGACGGGACCGAACGTCCGTCACGTCTCGGTGGACGCCAACAACGACGTCTGGGTCGGCGGCTACCCCTACGCGCCGACCGCCTTCGACAAGCTGAAGGGAGTCGACGGAACCATCCTGCAGACGGTCTACCCGCCCTGCGGTGGCTACGGCGGCCTCATCGACGGCAATGGGGTGCTCTGGTCGGCCGCCATCTCGCAGAGCAAGCTGCTGCGCTTCGACACAGTCGGAGGCACCTTCACATCCATCCAGGTCCCGAACTCCTACGGACTGGGTATCGACACCAACGGGTACATCTGGAACGCGATGTGGACGTTGAACTCCATCACGAAGATCGATCCGACGGGCCTCCAGGTGCCCGGATTCCCGAAGCCGGTGGGGGGCGGGTCGGCCTGCCGCGGCGTCGCCGTGACTCCGTCCGACAACAACGTCTGGGTGGCCAACAGCGGCAACGCCTCCGTCTCTCGGCTCACCAACGACGGGTTTCTGATCAAGAACATCCCCGTCGGCAGCACGCCGACCGGTCTGGCGGTCGACTCGAACGGCAAGGTCTGGGTCACAAACCTCGGCAGCAACAACGCCATGAGGATCGATCCCGACGGTGACATCGACGGCCTGGGCGCCGTCGACCTGACCGTCAGCCTCGGATCAGGCGCCGGCCCCTACAACTACAGCGACATGACGGGCTTCGTGGCGATCGGAACGACCGCCGCGTCGGGGACCTGGCGCGTCGTCCACGATGGTCTCGAGCCCGGCATGCTCTGGGGCAAGGTCGCCTGGAATTGCGTGGAGCCGACCGGCTGCCAGGTCAAGGTCGAGATCCGGGCGAGCGACACGCCGGCCGGACTGGCCGGAGAGACCTGGGTCGAGGTCGGCAACGACGTCGATCTCGTCGGCATCGCCGGCCAGTTCGCAGAGCTGCGCGTCACCCTCAGTCATGAACCGGGAGTGAACGACACGCCCACCCTCGAGGACATCACCCTGACCGAGGCCTGCACGCCGCTCGATCTGCCGCTCTATGCGGGCAAGACCATCGACGTCGGCACCGTCACCACGGATGCGACGCCGACCGATCTCTCCATCACGGTCGCGACGAGCGGTAACTGGGTCATCGAGGAGCTGCACATCTACGTCGGGCTGGATCCGGTTCCGGTCAATAGGGGTGGCAATCCGCGGCCGGGCAAGTTCCCCTACAAGGCGAGCTTCTCGCCGCCGGTCACGATCTACACGCAGCTCGTACCTCTCGCGTCGATTCCGGCAATGAACGGGACGACGGTCTTCTGCGCGGTGCACGCGGTCGTCTCCGAGGTCGTCGGCGGACAGGTCATCCGGACCGAGACGGCCTGGGGGTTCGGCCCCTATGAGTGCCCGGGAAGGAGCTGGGACTGGTTCTTCGACTATGAAATCTGCACCGGCGGGATCTGATCCGTCTCCCTGCTCGTGATCCCACATCCTGATCGCCGGGCGCCCGGACCACTCGCTGGCCC
>JBFIHP010000054.1:0-9916 GCA_041601735.1 Planctomycetota bacterium
GCCTTCAAGGTGGGCGAGGCCCTGCGCAAGAAGCGTTACCGGGGCTACTTCGAGGTCGACTTCCTCACCGATCTCGACACCGGTGAGCTCTACATGGGCGAGATCAACCCCCGGATCACGGGCGCCAGCTCGATGACCAACCTCGCGGCCTTCGCCCAGGCCGACATGCCGCTCTTCCTGATCCACCTCCTCGAGTACTCGGGTGTGCCCTTCGAACTCGACGTCGAGGAGCTGAATGAGCGCTGGTCGAAGAACGAGTACATCGACAGCTGGAGCCAGCTGGTGATCAAGCACACCGGCAAGGAGGTGATGCCGATCACCGCGGCCCCGCGTTCCGGCGTCTGGGAGCTCGGCGACGACGGCAGCATGACCTTCGTCCGGCCGCAGACGCATCGTCGCACGGTGACCCGTCAGGATCGCGGCTTCTTCCTCCGCATCGCCAACAAGGGCGACTGGTTCTACGAAGGCGCCGACCTCGGTATCCTGGTGACGCCCGGACGCCTGATGACCAAGGGCTTCAAGCTCACCAATCGGGCCAAGGCCTGGGTGGCCGGCGTCAAGAGCTGCTACGAGGGCGGCAACGCGACGGCGAAGCAGAGGATCGAGGTCGAGGCCAGGATCGACGCGGCCGACTTCAAGCTTCTCTGAGAGCGCCGCTGCCTCCGGTGACGGCTCGGATCTACACGGGAGGACGCGGCGGGTGAAGCTCTACTTTCGCTGGACGGCCGAGGAGCGGCCGGGCCCGCAGTGGTTGGAGCTCTACGAGCGCGCCTGGCCCGCCTACAGGACCTGGTTCCTGAAGGAGGGCGAGGCCGCTCGGCCCGATGTGGAGACCTGCCGCAGGAAGCTCGGCGAGCACATGCCCGAGCTGATCCCGACCTGGGAGCATCTCGTCGATCTGGCCGGCGGCTCGGACGAGGTCGCCCGTATGCTCTCCCTGTGGCGACCCGCTCCCTACATCGGCGGCTGCTCGCAGGCGATCTGGCTGGACGACGAACCGCTGCTCGTCCGCAACTACGACTTCCATCCGCACGCCTGCGAGGGCCTCTTCCTCCGATCCTCCTGGCACGGCCGTCAGGTCCTGGCCTCGAGTGACTGCCTATGGGGCGCGCTCGACGGCATGAACGAGTCGGGACTGGTCGCCGCGCTCTCCTTCGGCGGTCGCCGCGCACGCGGCCGCGGCTTCGGCATTCCGCTGATCCTTCGCTACGTCCTGGAGTTCTGCACCACGACGGCCGAGGCGGTGAAGGTCCTGAAACGCGTGCCCTCGAACATGGCCTACAACCTGACCCTGCTCGATCGCGAGGGGCGCTTCGCGCTGGTCGAGCTGGGCCCGGATCGCGATCCCCAGGTGTTGCATCGTCGGGTCTCGACCAATCACCAGAACGCGCCGCTCTGGCGCGCCTACCAGAAGTTCTCGAGGAGCCAGGAGCGCGAGGAACACCTCAGGCGACTCCTTCGCCGCAAGGACATGACGGCCGAGACCTTGATCGATTCCTTTCTCGAGCCCCCTCTCTACGCTCGCGAACATGCGCGCGGTTCCGGCACCCTCTACACGGTCGTCTACCGACCGACCCGCGGCAAGGTTGAGTACATCTGGCCCGGGGGCCGGCAGAAGCAAAGTCTCCGGAACTTCCGGAACGGGCAGATCGAACTCCGCTACCTCTGAACTCCTCCGGCCACGCTTCGCCTCCCTGCGATCGCCGGCGGCGTCCGATTCCGCAGGGACGGGCGCGAGCTGCGCCAAATCGTCGCTCCTCGATCGGGCCCCGGGTCGGATTCCACCGGAACACGTCGATGCCGGGGTGGTTCATCTCCTTGTCGCGCGGCGCCCGAGCGCCGGCGAATTCACGCGAGAAAGAACAAGGAGTCCATCATGAACAGGATTCTCGTCATCGCCTTCGCTCTCGTGTTCGGAGTCGGACTCGCCGTCAACGCGGCGGCCCAGGTCGGAGGAGATCGTCCCACGCGGGAGGAGATCAAGAAGGAGTTCGACAGGAACGGCGACGGGAAGCTCGACCAGAGCGAACGCCAGGCTCTGCGCGAGGCGATGAAGGAACGCCTCGGCCGCGGCGGTCGGGCCGATCGCCCCGGTCGCTCCGATCGTCCCCAGGCAGGGCGCGGTCAGGGTCGCCGCGGCGCCTTCGCGGGTCGCTTGCGCGCCGTCCTCGATCGCAACGGCGACGGCCGCGTGGGCCCCGTCGAACGCCGGCTCGGCATGCGCGCCATTCGTCGCATGGGAATGCGGCGCGGGCAGGTCGGTGAGGGTCCTGGGGTGCCCCGGAACCAGGATGCGACCCCGCGCCGCCTCGGTCGAGGTGACGGCGAGCAGCCGCGGATCGGCCGGCGATCCGACGAGCGCCCCGGCGCCGGCCGGCGAATTGGCGGGGGGCGCGGACTCGGCCTCCGCGACGGCGACGGCCGCGGGCAGCGCGGTCAGGCCGGCGAGCAGCCGCGCCCCGGGCGTCAGATCGCCGCGCAGCGCGGCATCGGAGCTCGGGACGGCAGCGGCCTCGGCAGCGGCCCCGGTCGTCAGGCCGGCGCATGCCGGGGCGCCTGTCAGCTCGTCGTGCCGAAGACGAACGACTGAGCCGCGGTCCTCGAGCCACCTCGAACTACTTCCGGCTGATCCGACGCGGGGGTGTTATCTGAACACTCCCGACGTCGGAGCCCGCTCATGAAGCGCAGATCGATCGTTGTCCTCGTCGTCCTGGCCGTCCTGCTCGGCCTCGCCGTGCTCTACCTCTTCGGCCGCGGCGCCTCGGTCGCCAACCGCGACCCGACCGGCGAGCGCTTCCCCTCGGTCGTGGGGGAGAGCCTCGAGGGCGAGAGGGTCGCCATCCCCGAGGATTTCCAGGGCAAGCCGGTCCTGCTCCTCGTCGGCTACCTGCAGAACGCCCAGTTCGATGCCGACCGCTGGATCCTCGGCGCCATGCAGGCCGGTCTCGAGGTCGAGCTCCGCGAGGTTCCCACCATCGACGGCATGGTGCCCGGCCTCATCGCGAACACGATCGACGAGGGCATGCGCGGCGGCATACCGAAGGAAGACTGGGGCGCGGTCGTGACCGTCTATGACGACGCCGACAAGATCGTCGCCTTCACCGGCAATGAACAGGGCAACAACATGCGCGTGCTGCTGCTCGATGCCGAGGGCCGCGTCCGCTGGTTCCACGACCGCGGCTACTCCGCCGCCCGGCTCCTGGATCTGAAACGAGCCCTCGCCGAACTCTGATGATCCAGAGTCGGGAGGGCTCGTCATCCTCGATGGTTCCGCCGTTCCGTCTACCGGCGTCCCCGCTTCGCCGCGATTACTGGCAGGCCACCGTCGAGGTGCCCGAGTAGGAACCGGTGAAGTTCGACCCGCCGCCGCCGCGAGCACCGCCGACCACGAAGGAACCGTAGTTCTCGGGCGTGCCGGCGTGATGCGAGTTCGGATAGGGGTTCATGCTGCTTCCGTCGATCGGCTTGACGCCGATCGCGTTGTAGTCGGTCGGGAAGCTCGTGTAGACCGCGGCCGCCCATTTCCACTTCATGCTCAGGCCGTTGAGGTTCGTGCTGAAGTCGCCGCTCCACGTCACCGGACTGATGCCTCCGGGCAGGCCGTTCGGCACGGGCAAGGCGACGCCGCTCAGGAAGACGTTCCCCGAGTACGAGGCCGGGACCGTGGTGAACCAGGCATTCACGGCCGGTACGAAGACCGTCGTGGCCAGGGTCGCGGTCGGATCGAAGGCGATGTAGGTGTCCGGCGCGGGGACCGTCAGCAGCGTGCCGTCCACGTTCAGGCTGATCGAGACGTTCTCGAAGCAGACGAGAGCGGCTGCACCACCACGCCCCTCGACCTTCACGATGTTGTTGAACCAGATCGTGCTGCCGGGATCGATGTCGGTGCCGTTGAAGTTCGACCCGATGGCATCGCTCGCCGTACAGGGAGCGGGGGGCAGGCCGACCGTGATCGCGACGCCGTTGCCGATGACGTCCTGCGGCAGGCTGGCCGACCAGAGTGCGGCCTGGAGGTGGATCACGTCGCCGAGCTGGCTGAAGTTGTTGGCGATCGGCACGGAGATCGAGAAGTTGCCCGATCCGTCGGTGACGCCCGGATGATGGACCGTCATGGCGAAGGGGTCGACGTGGAGCGTGCAGTCCAGGTACTGGACGTAGAGCGGCGCTGCCGGCCCGCTCACCGCGAGCAGCACGATGGCGTTCGGGACCGGGCTGCTGATGCTGATGTTCAGCATGCCGCCGATCTCCGGGGCGCTGACGGTCAGGACCGGCGCATTGGGGTCGTTGCAGCCCGGGCCGAGATCGACGGAGCTGGCGCTCGGAATCTGGGCGAATCCCTGCGCGGCGAGGAAGACGAGACAGAGAAGCGTCGTGGGGACTCTCATGGTTGCGGGGTCTCCGGATACGAGTCTGGGATCGGAACGGCTCGGGGTCGTCGAGCGATCATCGTCATGACCTCGCTGCGACGGCCTCGATCATCGCGGGCGCGGAGAGCGCGGTCAATGGCGGGCCGGCGACGTGATCGCATCTCCTCGGGTCGGCGCGAGCTTCTTCCGATCCTCGTTCGTCGTCGAGGGTCCGGGGCGATTCGGATCAAACGCTTGATGGCCAAGCACTTCGGTCGATGCGGACGGTGGACCACAGGAGCGAGCCTGCCGGCCCCGTGAGTCGCCATCGACCCGTCACCGATCGGGACGAGCCGACGACGCATCCGGTCCTACCGCGGCCTCCCGGCTCGATCTCGCGCCTGACCCGTTCGGACCCGGACCGGACGAGGAAGGTGAGCTTCGTCACGAGAAAGGGGCCGAGGTCGTGTGACCTCGGCCCCCGCTGCATGTTCCGGATGTCCCGGATCTCAGTTGTTCTGGGCGCCCTCCGCGATCCAGTTCAGGACGGTGAGGTAGTTCGCCGCCGTGCTGGAGTTGAAGATGTTGGTGCCGTGCGAGCTGGCGTAGGGGCCGAAGGAGGAGGGCTTGGTGAGGATCAGGCTGCTCGCCGGATCGCAGGGGTCCGCACGCAGGCCGGGAGCGATGGCGGCTTCCAGGAGTTCGGCGTGGACCGCGCTCGGCGTGCCGCTGAGCGTCAGGTTCGCGATGGTGCCGTGGCAACCGGTGCAGGTGCCCTGGAAGAGCGGATAGACGTCGTTGGCGAAGGAGACCGTGCTCACGGGGGCCTGGACGGCGATGTAGACGTTTGCGGGCAGGCTGTTCTGCGCGCCGTCGTTGACGACGAGCTCGAAGACGAGGCTCTGCGGACTCGTCGGCGCCGTGAAGGTGGGCATCACGTCGGTCGCGCTCGAGAGCGTCACCGTCGCGCCCGCGACCTGGGTCCAGCTGTAGGTCAGCCCCTGCGCCTCGGGGTCGAGCGAGCCGCTGCCGTCGAGCGTGACGCAGGTCCCGCCGTTCACGAAGGTCGAGACGCCCGCGTCGGCGAGCGGGGCCGCGTTGCCGCCGGCGTTGGCGATGAAGCTGAAGTCGCTGGCCGCGGTGAGGCGGACGCCGAAGGGCGCGTTGGTGGGATCGAGGACCGCGGCCTGGAGGCCGGCGATCGTCGTCCCGAGGCTCACGCTGCCGGAGGGCACGTTGAGCTGGATCGTCTTGCTGCCGCTCGGGCCGGTGTTGGCGTAGTAGGGCGCATAGGGGCCCTGGATGCCGTCGAGGATGACGGTCGGCATCGGGCCGACGTCGATCTGGCCCGCGGGGTAGACGGTGTTGCCGACGTCGAGGGTGCTACCTGAGATCAGGACGAAGGGCTGGTCCGTCATGCCGGACACGGTGATCTGCAGAGGGTTGGGCTGCTCGATCACGGCGCTGAAGGGCGCCGCGCCGGAGCCGGCCGAACCGTTCAGATCCAGACTGGCGTTCATGCTGTTCGTCTGCTGGGCGGCAAGGAAGCCGGCCAGCAGCGGCAGGACGAGGAGGAAGGCGAGGCGATTCGGGCTGCGACCCATGTGTGCATCTCCGCTATGTGCTGTGAGGAAAGCTCGTCGAGATTCCCGGCATTGAAGGACTCAGGTCCCGATCTCCGGGGACGCGCGGCGCTTCAACTCGACTCTATCGCCCTGACCCCGGCGGACGCCAGTACCCGATCGAGAGAATGGCGCCTCGAAGGCCGTCCCGGGCCTGTTTTGGCCGTTTCGCGGCGCGGATGGCCGGTCGAGTACGAGGCAGGACGGCTCATGCTACCGCCGAGGGTTCGGTCGGGACGAGAATTCCAGGTCACGGAAGGGAATGACCGGAGCGATCCAGTCGTTTCCCCCCTTCGGAGGCCAGGACCATGCTCACGATCGTCACCATCGCCGCTCGCATCGTCTTCGCTCTCGGACTCGTCGTCGGCTTCTTCTCGCCGATGCTGTCCTCGGCCTCGCCGGGCTGGCGGAGGGCGGGATTCACCGCCGCGATCGTCGCGGCCGTCGTCCTGGTCGGCCTCCGCATCGCGATGCGACTGACCACACCCGAGCAGCTCCCCTCGTCGAGCGGCTGAATGCTCTGCGAGTGCTTCTCCGCCGTGAGCGGAATCGAGATCACGAAGTAGTCAGGGCTCAGCGCGCGACTTCGCTTCGTCGCGCTTCGAGCCAGCCCCGGACCTCGGCGGGAGCGAAGCCGAAGGGACCGCGGCCGCCGCGATAGGCGATCCGACCCTCGGTATCGACGACGTAGAGACGCTCCGGCCAGGCGGCGTAGAGCTCATCCACGGTGTTGGCCATGTCATCGACCAGGCAGGGCATCGACAGCTCGAGCTCGTCGCCGCAGGTCTCGGCGAGCGCGATGCGATCGTCGTAGCTGACCGGTCGATCGTGGATCACGCCGTCCTCGACGTTGTCGTCGAGCTGCCAACCGTCGGCGGGGTGTGCCTCCCGGATGTAGATGAAGAGGAAGCTCGCCTCGTCGGCGAAGTCGTCGTACAGGGCCTCGAGGGCGCCAGCCTGGCGCCGGAAGGGCGGTCAGGTGAAGCTGCCGAAGATCAGGACGACGGGGCGCTCCGTCCAGAGCTTCGACAACCTCATGCGACCCCTGCCGTCGCGCGTGGACAGCTCGAAATCGGGTGCGGGATCGCCGACACGCGGTGCACGCCGCATCATCAGGGCGCGGGTCTCGTCCCAGTGCGGCAGCCGCTCCTCGGCCGGCTTCGCGTCCATGGCGGCGATGAAGGGGCTCGCCGCGTCCTCCTCGACGGCGCTGGCGCAACCGACGGTCATGAGCAGCGCGGCCAGCGCGGCGGCGGTCTGAAGGCGGATGGGCATGGTGGTCTCCTGCCGGGAACTCGATCCCGCGAGTCTGTCGCAAGGGGCTGCGCTCGTGAAGCCCGATCGCGCGGCGACGGGCGATCTTCTTCAGGTCGCGGGCGAGTTCAGTTGCGGCTCATGCGGTTCATCCAGTCGGGAAAGAGGTCGTTCAGGTCGTGCCGGACCGGCCGTCGCTCGAAGTGGCTGACCTGCGTCCCGACCAGGCGGATCGCCTCGTTCTTCTCGAAGCGGCTCGCGCGGTCGAGGATGTCCTCGAGCCGGCAGTTCACGAAGAGATGATGGCCGCGGAGGTGGCTGCCGATCTCGATCTCCCTGATCAGGCAGCCCTCGAAGCGGCTGCCGTTGGCGCTGCTGCGGACGTCGTAGAGGTTGCCGAAGCCGACCGGAGCGCGACTGTAGCCGCCCAGGATCTGGCAGTGCTTCATGCTGGCGAGCCCCTGTTTCGCGTTGAACATCGAGGAGCCGCCCGCGCCCATGTCGAAGCCGACGATGCGGACCCGCTCGCAGTCGAGGACGACGGCGCCGCGGCGCTGATCGAAGAGGTAGTGGTCCTTGCAGTGGACGGTGCAGTCGCGGATGCGCAGGCGATCGAGGTGGCCGGGCGGGCTGAATTCGGAGCTCAGCACGAGGAGGGTGTTGTCCATGCCGGCGCCGCGGATGGTGAGGTCGGCGAGGTCGGCCTGGTCCCCGCCGCGCTTCAGCCGCAGCGCCTGGACGAAGGGCCCGAGGTCGAAGACGCCGGCGCCGAACTCGAGGGTCGCGCCGTCCTCGAGTTTCTCCGCGATCTCGCGCGGATCGCCGCTCAGGTCGATCAGCTTCTCTCCGTGGCGCGGCCGGAAGAAGTCCTCGAGGCGCTTCTCGTCCTCGAGGAGTTCCCAGGGCGGAGAGATGTTCTTCTCGTCGCCGAGCACGAGGAGCCTCGTCGCGTCGCCCGCGGCCAGAGCCTCCTCCCAGGATTCGCCCTCGGTCTGCGCCTTCGCCAGGCCGGCGCCGATCGCCTCCGGTAGCTTCATGACCGTCTCGACGAAGCTCAGGAAACCCTCCTCGAGCTGCGCCGGGGGGATCTCGTCCTGACGCTTCGATCTCCAGCCCCGGGCGATGCCGTCGCGAGCATGGCGCTCGAGCGCGGGGCCGATCAGCTGGTCCGAGGGAAGGGGGGCCGACGTTTCCTCGACCTCCTTCGAGAGCCGGTCTTCCTCCGGTCGCGGAACACGCGACACCTCGGCCGGGCTCCCGGCCTTCTCGGCCTCCTCGCTCTCGCGTTTCTCGCGAACCGAGGAGAGCTCCTCGTCGCCGGACCCGGGCAGTTGCCCGGCCACGAAGATCCCGATCGCCAGTCCGACGATCAGGCCGCCCAGGACCGGCAGCATCTTCTGCATCATGGATGACTCCCTTCCTTCCGCTCCGAGCCGCTCAGAGCTCCTCCGAGCCCGGCGATCGCGACGGCCCCCCTGGAGTGGGTCGCCGCCGTTCGCGTTTCGGGCTCATGGACCGCTCGAAGGGCCGGACCCAGGGTACCGGCCATGTCGAATGGCAGCACGAGGAATCCCCATTCCGGATTCGCCTGCGCACGCAGCAGCTGAGGTCCGCGGGTCAGATTGCGGTGCAGCCCTCCAGCCTCCTCGAATCGCGGGGCTCCGATCGACCACCTCGGTGCGCAGCTCGCGATGTGGAGCCGCATCCGGTCCCGCGATCCGATCGCCGCGGCTCCCGGTCGGCGTGACCTCGAGGCCGGGACTCCCTATGATGCCGGGTGGGTCGAACGCAGCCCTCGGAAGAGGACCGCGCTCGGAGTTCCGGGTCCGCCTATCCCGGCGGGGGCCGACGACCCGAAACGACGCATCCTCCCAGTCGAGAGAGCCCCGATGACGAAGACCGTGGTCCTGATCGCAGCCGTTCTCGTCGTCGCCGTCGTGGCGGTGGTCTTCTGGCTGCGTCCGCCGCCCGAGGGGCCGCTCGTGGTCTCGGGCTACGTGGAGGCCGACCAGATCCGCGTCGGGTCGCGCGTCGGCGGCCGGGTCAGCATGGTGCACGTCGAGGAGGGCGATCGGGTCGAGAAGGGCGCGGCCCTCGTCGAGTTCGAACCCTTCGACCTCGCGGAGCAGCGCGCCGCGGCGGCGGCCGTCCTGCAGCAGGCCGAGGCGCAGCTCGCCGCCCTCGAGGCCGGTCCGCGAACGGAGGAGATCGCCGCCGCCCGGGCTCGCAAGGACGCGCTGGCCGCGGCCCTCGAGCAGCTGGTCAACGGCCCGCGCAGCCAGGAGATCGGCACCGCCGAGGCGCGCCTCGCCAGCGTCGAGGCCGACCGCGAACTCGCGAAGATCGAGTTCGACCGGGTGGCCGCCCTGGTCGAGAAGGGCGTGAGCAGCAGCGACGACCTCGATCGGGCGCAGGCCCGGCTCAGCTCGGCGATCGCGGCGGTGGACGTGAGGGCGGCCGAACTCTCGCTCCTCCGCGAGGGTACGCGTCCCGAACGGATCACCGAGGCCCGGGCGCTCCTCGAGGAGGCGGCCCAGAAGCTCGTCCAGCTCGAGAACGGCAGTCGCCCCGAGGACACGACGAGCCGGGCTTGTCTGGAGGGCGAGAACATGGTCCGCTCGACGACGGGCCCGGCGAGGGAACTGAGTGCGACCGAGAGGGCGAAGAGGGCGAGTGCGCCGAGCATCTGCACGC
>JBFIHP010000055.1:0-9907 GCA_041601735.1 Planctomycetota bacterium
GAACGAAGCCTCCCTCGACCGCGCGGTCGAGGGAGGCTTCTTCATGTCCGCCTCGGCGCGGCCGGCCGGCCGGGCCGAGGCGGCTCGGGAAAGCCGACCTTTTTGGTTCCGGATCTTCCAGGCCTCTCGATTTCCGTACAGGATCGGGGTCCGTCGCCGCAGCCGCGATCCGGCCGGCAGGACCGCTTCAATCAAGTTCCCTCGACGCCCAGGAGAATCCTCCCATGCCTCGCAACCGTATTCTCGGTCTGATCGCGCTCGCCGCGGTCCTCAGCCTCGCCGTCGCCGCCGGCCGCATCCAGGACGAGCCTCTGAGCTTCATGACCCTGACCGACGAGCACGCCATGCTGCAGAAGTCGATCGGCACCTGGGAGGGTGAGCTGGCGATCTACATGGGCCCGGAGCCGATGAAGGTCCCGGTCACGGAGGTCGTCGAGGGCGTCGGCCAGTTCTGGATCCAGTCCCGCTTCAGCTGCGAGATGATGGGCATGCCCTACCTCGGCATCAGTTCGATGAGCTACGACGCGGCGAAGAAGAAGTTCATCGGCACGATGATCGACAGCCAGTCTTCCTTCCTCGCGATCATGGACGGCGACTACGACAAGAAGACCCGCACCCTCACCATGAGCTTCATGGCGCCCGACATGACCGGCAAGTCCGTGCCGCACCGCAACGTCATCACCTACGCGGACGAAGACTCCTACTCGAGCGAGTTCTTCATCGGCGAGGGCGAGGGGCGACGGGTCAGCTCGACCGCGATGAAGCGCAAGAAGAGCGCGGCCGTCGACGAGAGCGGCAACTAGGGTCCCGAACGCGTTCTCGACTCTCGGGCGTATCGCCGGAGCCGTCGACGGTCTCGGCGCACCGAGGTCGCCCGGCCGCCTCACGACAGGATCGCCGGCCCGGCAGGCTGGCGACCGAGGGTCGAGGGCAGTCGCACCCCGTTCCTTCGGGACGGCGCTCCTCGGCGGCCTTCCTTCGCGGTGCCGAGGCGGGAGGCCGAAACGGAACGCGCTCGGTCTTCGCGCCGGCGTCGGCCTGTCGTTCATGATCTCCGATCACCGCGTCGCCACCCCCGGTGCTCGCCGGTCAGCGAGGCGAAGAGGGCCTCCGCTACCCGGGGGCGGGTCCAGGAATTCCCGGCAGATTCCGGCTCGGGCCCCTTCCCGGGGTCTGGCCGGGCACCGCGTCTTCGGCGAGGATGCAGGACCGGCTGCCGCGCTACCTTCCGCCGGCCGCCCCGAGTCGATCTTCCGACCCAGTCACGGAGTCCCCCATGTTCAGCAAACGACTGTTCAGCCTCGTTCTCGTCGCTCTCGTCTGCACCGTCGCCATCGCGGCCGGTACCGCCTACTTCGCACCCCAGGAGATGCCGCAGCCCACGGAGCATCACAAGATGATCCTGAAGGGCGTCGGCGAATGGGAGGGCTCGATGACCATGTACGGCATGGGACCCGAGCCGATGACCATCCCGGCGAAGGAGTCCGTGACGGCGCTGGGTCAGTTCTGGACCCAGAGCCGCTTCAGCTGTGACTTCGGCGGCATGGCCTTCGAGGGCAGCGCGACCTCCGGCTACGACCCGGCCAAGAAGAAGTTCGTCGGCACCTGGATCGACAACATGTCTACCTCCATCACGGTCATGGAGGGTGACTACGACAAGAAGGCCGGCACGCTGACGATGCACTACAAGGGCCCGCACCCCGCGACCGGCGAGATGGTCGCGCATCGCAACGTCTCGAAGTTCACGGACGACACCTACTCCATGGAATTCTTCGTGGGCCAGGGCGATGCCGAGATGAAGTCGATGACCATCTCGATGAAGCGCGTGAAGGACACCGACGAGGAGGAGCCCGAGGAGGAGATGGAGGAGGAAGACGACAAGTGATCGTCTGAAACCCCGACTCCCTTTCGAATCGACGAGCGCGCTCCACCGGGGCGCGCTCGTTTCGTTTCCGGGAGGAGCGCCGGCCAGACAGGCCGGCATTCGATGTCCGGGGGTTCCGGAATGCCGCTCTGTCCGAGCGGCGCTCCTTGGCAAGAGGAGCGCCGGCTCGACAGGCCGGCAATCGATGTTCGATGGTTCCGGAATGCCGCTCTGTCAGAGCGGCGCTCCTGCGGCGCTCCTGCGACGCTCCTGCGACGCTCCTGCGGCGCTCGTCCTCGATTGCCCTGAACCTTCGCCCCCCAGCGCCGTTTCCGAACATGAGCCCAGCCGGCACAGGCTCGCCCGAGACTCGCGCAACGCGCGCGGGTCCTTACCGCAACGATCACGAGAGCTGCGACCTCGACCGAGGTCGGCTTCTCATGGAGGCGAGGGCGATGGCCTACGAGATCCACCGACGCATCGATTCCGAAGAGTCCTTCCACGACGTCCTGCTCGAGCAGTTCCGCCGGGCGCCCTGGCTGTTGATGTCGGGCGCGCTGCACGGCCTCGTCATCGTGATCCTGCTCGTCTTCATCGGCGATGCGCCCGAAAGGGCGATCGTCGAGAACGCGCGGGTCGAGATGGACCAGGACGTTCCCGTCGAGGACCTCATCGAGGACGAGATCCCGGAGCCGGATACCCCGGAGCCGGACGAGGACCAGCCGGTCGAAGACGAGGTCGTGCCCAATGAAGACGAGCGCGACGAGACCGACGTCGATCAGGACTACGAGGAGAGCTGGGGGCAGGAGGACGCCGTCGCCGACAAATTGACCTTGGACCGTTCGAACAGCGACGTCATCGGAACCGGCGCGACCGCCGGCGGCGGCTTCGGCAATCGCGGAGGCGACAAGAACGGTCGCCGCTCGCGCGGTTCGCGGATCGCCGAGGTGACGGTCGATCGCGGTCTCGAGTGGTTGGCGCGCCACCAGTCACCGGACGGGTCCTGGGATGCCGACGGCTACATGCGTCAGGGCGATCCCGAACTCGGACCGCTCTGCGACGGTCGGGGCAACGCGCTTTACGACGTCGGCGTCAGCGGGCTCGCGCTCCTCTGCTTCCTGGGCGCCGGCGAGACCCACAAGGGCGGCACCTACAGGCTGACCGTCGCGCGAGGCCTCAACTGGCTGATGGACCAGCAGGACGCCGAGGGCTGTTTCGGCTCCCGCAGCGTCTCGAACTACACCTACGGTCACGCCATCGCGGCCCTGGCGATGGCCGAGGCCTACGGCATGACGCGGAGTCCGCATCTGAAGAAGTCGGCGGAGCGCGGTCTCGCCTACGTCGCCCGCTGCCAGAACCCCTACAAGGCCTGGCGCTACAAGGAGGCCGACGGTCAGAACGACATCTCGGTCACCGGCTGGATGGTCATGGCGCTGAAGTCGGGCAAGCTCGCCGGGCTCGAGGTGGACGACGCGCGCTTCGGCTGGGCCCTCGACTTCGTCGAGGAGATGACCGACCAGGAGTCGGGCCGCACCGGCTACATCCGGGCGGGCGAGCCCCCGGTGCGCGAGACCGGCAAGAAGGACGAGTTCCCGGCCGAGGAGTCCGAATCCCTCACCGCGGTGGGCGTCCTCTGCCGGATCTTCGCCGGCCAGGACCCGGCCGAGAACCGCATGGTGAAGCTGGGCGCCGACCTGATCGGCAAGAAGCTGCCCGTCTGGGACCGGGCCAAGGGCTCGATCGACATGTACTACTGGTACTACGGCACCCTCACCATGTTCCAGGTGGGCGGCGAGCACTGGAAGCGCTGGAACCAGGCGATGACCCCGGCGATCATCGAGCGCCAGCGCCAGGACGGCAACTTCGCCGGCTCCTGGGACCCCGTGGGCGCCTGGGGGGAGGTCGGCGGCCGGGTCTACTCGACCGCGCTCCTCACCCTCTGCCTCGAGGTCTACTATCGCTACGGCCGCGTCTTCGGCACCTCCCGCTGACCCCGATGCGCCGCATACCGGCGGTCTTGCGTCTGACGCCGGATCGAGGGGTGGGGTACGAAAGAGAGCCCGGCGGTCGCCTGGGCGACCGACGGGCTCTGCCGTTTTCTCTCTTCTCGATGTGCGGTCTAGGCGATCGAGCCGACGCGGCGGGCGAGCTGCGACTTGCGGCGAGCGGCGTTGTTGCGGTGGATGATGTGCCGCTTGGCGCACTTGTCGATCCGCTTCATCGCGACCGACAGGGCCGCTCCGGCCTTGTCCTTGTCGCCGGCGCTCACGGCCTCGCTCAGACGGCGGACCGCGGTCCGCATCGACGAGCGCATGGCCTTGTTGTGCAGTCTGCGGCGCTCATCGGTGCGCACGCGCTTCTGGGCTTGCTTCGAATTCGGCATTCTTGTTTCTCGCTTTCGGCGCTGATCTTGTCTCGTCAGGACCCGCTCTTCAAGCGCTCCCGCAACAGTTCGATGCGATCGGCCACCCCCTCGTAGGCGATGTCGATCTCGTAGATCTGGACGTAGTGGTCGAGGGCCTTCTGGTCCTCGCCCTGCTCCTCGTAGGCCTCGGCCAGGGCCCGGACGATGCCGAGGTTCTTCTCGTTGAGGCCGCCCAGGCCCTCCAGGGCGCCCGCGAGCTGCTTCACGGCGAGCTCGCCCATCCCCTTGCGGAGAAAGGCTTTACCCATCAGGGTCATGGCCTGGTACTTGCGCCGGGGGTCCTTGACCACGAGCTGGAACTCGGCGATGGCGTCATCGACTTGGTTGTCGTCCATGAGGTACTGGCCGAGCTTCATCCGGAGGGCGGCGTCGGTCGGGTGGACCGTGACCCGGCGGCGGAACTCCTCGACACGGAAAGCCCGACGCTCCTTCAAGATACGACGCAGCTCGTCCTGAGCGGCCTCCTCGCCCCCGGCGATCTCGTCGCGCAGGCGGCGAACCTGCAGGTCGAGGGCCTGGAGCCGGCAATCGCCGAAGCGGCCGGCGATCTCGTAGTCGTCCGGCCGGAGGGCGAGGGCGGCCTCGAAGGCGGTCGCCGCGCCCGCCAGATCGCGGTTCTGCTGGCGGAGTTCGCCGAGTCGCACCTGAAGGTCGGCGTCCTCGGGGGCCGATCGGGCCTCCTCTTCGAGTTCGGCGATCGCCTCACCCAGCTCCTCCGCGCTCCTCACCAGCTTCTGCCGCTTCTCGAGCTGCTCCAGCTGGTCCTTCGAGCGGGCCAGGTCGCGGGCCGAGCCCGCCTGTTCGAAGCCGCCCGACTTGATGGCGCCCTCCGCGGCGAGGTTCTTGCGCATCTTCACGGCCTCCTGATCGCGAGGCGAGATGCGCAGGGCGCGCTCGTAGCAGTCGAGCGATTCGTCGTACTTCTTGGCGTCGTAGTAGAGCTTGCCCAGGATCTTCAGGGACTCGATGTCGTGGGGGTCGAACTCGGTGACCACCGCAAAGGCCGCCTCCGCGCTCTTCTTGTGCCCGGCCTTCAGGAGGGCGTGGCCCAGGGCGAGGTTCAGCTTCACGTTGCGGGGGTCGTTGCCGAGGGCGCGTTCGGCCTGCTGGGCGACCATCCCGTGCATCCGGCAGAGCTTGCCGATCCCCATCATGAGTCGCGGCATCAGGTTGCGCAGGCCGCGGGTCAGCGCCGAGGGGTAGCTCTTGCCGAGCTTCTGGATCTCCGCGCGGCGCTTGCCGGCCCGGGCCGGACCGTTGTCGGGGTCGAGCGCGATGACCTGCTCGAACAGGGCGATTGCGGCATCGAAACGCTTCTTGCCGAGCTCCTGCTCGGCGCGGTCGAGGTACTTGCCTGCGCTCATCGGCTCTCCGGCTGCAAGTCGCCCGTGGGCGGTATTTTGCGGGCTCGAGGGCGATCCCGGGCGGGCCCCTCCGTCGGGCCGCCTTCATAGCAATCGGGGCCTCCCTGATCAATGCGCCTGCCGCCGGGAGCCCGCCCGTCGTGAAGCCCGGAGCGGTCTGCTATCATCCGGGATCGGACCCGCGCCGCCCCCGGTCGCGGGCCCTGGTTTTTCGACCTGAACGAAGGGCGGCCTTCCGCATGCGCATCGTCTACTACCCCGACCCCGTCCTGATGAAGCCGGCGACGGCTCTCGACGCCGCACCCGAGGATCTCGACGAGATCCTCGTCGGGATGCGCCACGTCATGAAGCTCGAGAAGGGCATCGGTCTGGCCGCGCCCCAGGTCGGCCTCTCGCTCCGGATCATCCTGGTGAGCGAGACCGGCGAGGAGGGAGACGAGCAGGTCCTCATCAATCCCGAGATCGTCCGCTTCACCGGCAAGAAGGAATGGGGCGAGGAGGGTTGCCTGAGCTTCCCCGGGATCTGGGGCGAGGTGCTCCGCCACGGTACGGTCGTCGTCCGTTACCGGGACGAGACCTTCGCCGAGCGGGAGATGACCGCCGAGGGGCTGCTCGCCCGCGTCCTGCAGCACGAGATCGACCACCTCGACGGCAAGATCTTCGTCACCAAGATGCGCGAGGCCGACCGCATCCGGAACAAGGCGCGCCTGCAGGAACTGCGCGACAACTACGAGACGCTGAAGGCCTGATGCGCATCCATCGCTCCCCGGACGAGCTGGCGCGAGTCCGGCTCGCCCACCCGGTCGTCACCCTCGGGGTCTTCGACGGCGTTCACGTCGGGCACCGCTTCGTCATTCGCGAATGCATGACCCTCGCCGCCGAGCGGGCGGGGGAGAGCCTGGTGATCACCTTCAACCAGCACCCTCGTGCCCTGATCGCCGGTTCGCCGCCCAAGCTGATCACGCCGATCGAGCATCGCCTCAATCTCTTCGCCGAACTCGGCGTCGATCACTGCCTCGTGCTCGACTTCGACGAGGAGCTCCGTCGCATCGGCGCCGGCCGATTCGCCCACGAGATCTTCGAGGACCTCGTCGGCGCCGAGGTCGTCGTCCTCGGCCACAACTGTCGCTTCGGCCGTGATCGCGAGGGTTCGGCCGCCTGGCTCATCGAACACGCCGCGGAGTTCTCCTTCGAGACCCGGCGCGCGCCCGAGATCAGGGTCGGCGAGAGGATCCTCTCCAGCACCGAGATCCGCGCCGCGATCGAGCGCGGCGACCTCGAGCTTGCCTCGACGATGCTCGGCCGGCCCTTCTCGCTCTTCGGCACCGTCGTCGAGGGCGACCGACGCGGTCGGACGATCGGCTTTCCGACCGCCAACCTCGACCTGCACCACGGGCTTCTGCCGCCGCGGGGCGTCTACGGCTGCCGGGTCCAGGTCGATGGTCGGGCCCGCTTCGCCCTGGTCAACGTCGGGAGGCGTCCGACGGTCGATCCCGAGGCGCAGACCGACTCGGTCGAGGCCCACATCCTCGACTTCTCCGGCGACGTCTACGGTCGCGATCTGGAGCTGGTCTTCCTGCGGCGCCTGCGCGACGAGCGCAAGTTCGACTCGCTCGAGGCCCTGAGGGAGCAGATCGCGGCCGACGAAGCCCGGTTTCGCGCCTTCATCTCGGCCGCTCCACGGCCACGCGGTGGTGGCGATCGGAGCTGATCCGGACGGCGGCGGGAGAACAGGGCGGGGGCCTTGAAGGTCCGGGTCCCATTCACTACGATCCCGCCCGAATGCCGGGAGGCCCGCCACGTGGGCGCTCCGCGGCGCCCGGGTGGCCGGGTAGCTCAGTTGGTAGAGCACTTGACTGAAAATCAAGGTGTCGCCAGTTCAACTCTGGCCCCGGCCACTCTTCTTTTCCCCCCTCCCGACCCGCCGCCGAGATCCGGTCTCCATCCTCCCTCTCGATGCGCGGGAATGATCGGCCGGCCGCGACCGTTCAGACGCCTGAACCGCCGAGCCTGGGAGCGACCATGACCGCTGCGATCGTCGAGAATGCCGAGTCCGGCTCGCCCGGGACCATGCAGTGCATGGAGGTCTGGGGCGGGAACGATGCGGTCGACCGCGTCCTCGAGTTCTCCGGTCTCGACGCCTGGGTCTACAGCCGGCCTTCGGGCAAGGCCGCGGCGGGCGGCGATCTCCACTACCTGTCCTCCTGCGCCACCGGCCGGGTCGCGCGCATCCTCGTCGCCGACGTCTCCGGACACGGAGTTTCGGTCGCGCCGATCGCCGAGTTGCTGCGCCGTCTGCTCCGCCGCTACGTCAACTACATCGATCAGAGCGGCCTCGTCGCCGAACTCAACCGCAGCTTTCACGGCGACGAGAGCGAGGAGGTCGCGAGCAGGAGCTACGCCACGGCCCTGGTGATGTCCTGGTTCGGACCGGCCCGAGAGATGGGGATCTGCACCGCCGGCCACCCCGCCCCCCTCCATCGTCGCCATGGATCATCGGCCTGGAAGCCGGTCCTCCACGAGGAGCCCCAGGAGGCCGACGGGCCCTTGCTCCGCAACGTCCCGCTCGGAGTCCTGGCCGAGGCCCGCTACGACCGGATCGAACTCCGCCTCGACGTCGGTGACCTGCTCCTCGTGTTCACCGACGCCGTCATCGAGACCCTGGGCGGGGGCAGCGCCCGCCGCGGTCTCGACGTCCTCGGCGCCTTCCTCGACGCCCGCGATCCGGCCGAGGACCCCGGCGACCTGATCCGGGAACTTGCGGCCGAACTCGAGCGCCTCGGTGCCCAGGATGATGTCACGATCCTGATCCTGCGGCCGAACGGTCGCCGCCCCTGGACGGCGCTCTCACGCCGCATCGGGGGTCCTCTGCGCGTCCTGGGAGCGGTGATCCGGGGGCTCGGCGGTCGGTTCTCGGAGATCCCCTGGCCGGAATTGAGCCTCGCCAATCTCGGCGGCGCGCTCTTCGAGTCGCTCAATCGTCGGCGGAAAGACCGCAGCCCGCGGTCCTGAGCGGGGTTCGAGGGGAGATGGGGGATTCCGATCCGCCCCTTGCGATTTCCGGCCATCCGGTTTCGACTGGACCGAGGTCACCAGACAACCGCATCGAGGAGATATCCATGATTCGCAAGATTCCGAGCGTCCTGCTCGCCATCGCCATCTGCCTTCCGGTGCTCGGCGCCCAGGAGAAGGCCGAGGTCGTGAGCTTCAAGAGTCGCGGTCCGACCGTCGGCGAGTTCCAGGGCAGCATGCTCAAGACGACCAACAAGAACACCGTCAGGATGATGCGTGACGGCGAGGAATCTCCCGAACGCAGCATGGGCAGCAAGGCGACGACCAACCGCGACGCGACGATCCTCGAGGTGAAGGACGGCGCGGTCACCAGGGTCAAGCTCCACTGGCGCGAGGTCAGTCGTCAGAACGACCTGCCCGAGATGGCCGGGGGCGGGCGTCGCGGCGGTCGTCGCGGCGGCGGCGAGAACGCCGAGCCGATGCCCGACGTCACCGAGCTGGCCGGCAAGACCCTGATCCTCGATCTCTCGGCGGCGACGCCGACGCTCAAGGACGAGGAGGGCAAGGATGCCTCCGACGGCCTGCTGCGCCTGGTGACCCGGATGGAGACCAGCGACGGCAAGTTCAGCGGCTGGAGCCCGGACGTGCTCGGCATCCTCGGCAAGACCGAATTCACCGTCGGCGAGAGCATCGCGCTCTCGCGCGAGAACGGCGCCAAGATCTTCGGCAACGCCGGCGGCATGCGCATGCGCGGGATGCGCGGCGGACGTCGCGGCGGCCGCGGCGGTCGCGGCGGCGAGGAGGGGGCCGCGCAGGAGCCCGATACCGGTTACAGCGCGACCCTCGTGTTCAAGGGCAAGCGCAACAGCCTCGGGCACGATTGCGGTCTCTTCGAGATCAACGTGACCGAGAACTCGGACCGCTCGAACGAGCGCATGCAATCGACTTCGCGCACCACGATGACCGGCGAACTCCTCGTCGGCATCGAGAACGGCTGGCTCTACAAGCTGGAACTGAAGGGCAAGTCCAGCTCCGACACCTCGATCTCGATGGAGGAGAGGAGCATGGAGACCAGCATGGAGGGCTCGATGGACATCACGCGCCAGGTCATCTACGCCAAGCCGAAGGCGCAGCCGGCCAACTGATCCATCGAAGAGACCGGCAGGGAAGGGCGGCGACGAGCGGGGCTCGTCGTCGCCCTTCGCCATGGCGCGGCGCGCCGGGCGATGCTCCCGACGACCA